>NZ_JBDJLM010000063.1:0-30796 GCF_039673365.1 Pseudomonas sp. TWI923
GCCGCCGGGCTTGATGTTGGCTGCCACCACCTGGGGGTTGCGTTGGCGCCACTGCTTGACGCTGCTGGCCAGGATCTGACTCAGGGCCTCGATGGAGCCGGGGCTGCCGGCGTCACCCAGCTTGAGGATCATGCCGCGTATCAGTGGGGCCAAGGTGCGCAGGTGCGCGCTGTGGGCTAGCAGTTCGGCCTTGGTCGTAGGGCTGAGGGTGGGGCTGACGTTGGCGCTGGTCATGCCCTTGCCAGCGTGCTTGTAGGCGCTGAAGGCGCCGGCCAGGTAGTTGTCGAGCGTGGCCAGCGGGTTGTGCATCAGCGCGCTGTTCGTGGCGGATGCCGGACGGGCGTTTCTTGGGCCGGCGCCTTCGGCCAGGGTGGCCAGGCCACTGGCAATGTCGAGGATGATCTGCTCGCCGAGCGTGGCGGCCTCGGCCAGGATGCCCTTGAGTTTGCCGGCGGCCTGGCTGACGAAATTATCAAGGCTGCCGACGATATCGGCGTTGAGGTGGCCGGCCAGCAGTTCGACCGCCGCATCGCCGAGCACCTGCTTGCCCTCCTGGCGCACGAACAACAGCATCGGCCGCAAGCTCATGCGCGCTGGTGCCTCACCGGCGGGCGAGGTGACCAGGCCAATCAGGTTGAGGGCAAAGGTGGCGCAGTCGAGCGGGTCGGGCACCTTGCTGCGGGCCAGGGTAGCGATAGCGCCCAGTGCGTCGATCAGGGCGATGCTGTTGCCCGCCACCGGCACATTGCCGGCGACGGCTTTGAGGCGCTCGAGGGTGGCATGGCCGGCACTCACTTCCCGTAGCCAGGCGTCGAACACTGCGGCGCCACGGCCGACGTCCTGGGCCTGGATTTCGGCGAGTGGTGTGATCGCTACTTGTAAAATGCCCTTGCCTGAAGGGCTGGCCTTGCCGGGGGTGGTTGCCATTTGGTTTGGCGCTCCTTGCTGGAAAGGAGGTCGCCTGGTGGCTACGCATCGCGGGGCAAGCCCGCTCCCACAAGGTGGGCGGTGCAGTGCAATGGCCTCGGTCGGGCGACCTGAAAATGCAGGAGGGAAACCATACCGAGGCGGTATTCAGGAAGAAGTCGGAAGGTGTCTCGCGCGCAGGAAGGAGCATTCCTGTTCGGGTGTGGAAAAACGGCTACACGCCCCTGGCGGGCATAAACACTCTGTAGTTAATGATTGTTTGAGGCTGTATTCATCGGCTTTCGGGAGCGCCCTCTGATCCTAGGGCATCACGGCCCAACTCCTGTCACATCCCCCAATATTTCAGCGCCCACAACACCCCCATCCCATCCCCCAGCGTCAACAGGGTACTGCGAGTGCGCCAGGCCACCACGCTCTTACCGCTGCCGGCATCAATGCAGCACCGCACGCAACGCACCGGTGACGACGATGGCGAACAGCACCACCGGCAGGATCGAGTAACGCGTGGCGGCAAACAGGGTCAGGGCCAGTGCGATCGAGTCGGCGGGGTCGCCGCTGACGAATTTGGGCGCGATCACCGCGATCAGCACACAGCCCGGTGCGGCGCTGAGCACTTGGGTGAGTTGCGGCCCCATGACGCGATTGCGCAACAGCAAAAAGCCCAGTGCGCGTGTCAGGTAAGTGACCAGGGCCATGCCGAGGATCGTGGCCAGGGTAGTGATGTCGATCATGGCTTGGCCCACAGGTAGGCGCTGACCAGGCCTGCCACGGTGCCCGCGAGCACGTACCAGCCGCCGGGGATCAACAGGTGGAACAGCGCGGCGGTTACCAGGCTGAACAGCCAGGGCAGGGCGGCGTGCACGCCTTTCCACATGCCCTTGAGCAGTACCAGGAAAACGGCGGCGAAGGCCATGTCGAAGCCATAGCTGCGCAGGTCGCCCAGCAGCGGCCCGACCAGCGCCCCCAGGGTAGTGAAGGTTACCCAGGTGGCCCACAGGCACAGCGACACGCCCATGTGGTAGCGCAGGCTGAAGCCATTGCGCCGACGGGCATCGGCCAAGCCCATGGCCCAGCTCTCGTCACACATGAAAAACACGGCGCCAAGTGCTTGCTTCAGGGGCAGGTGGCGCAGGTAGGGCGCCAGGGTAGCGCCCATCAGCAGGTGGCGGCTGTTGACCAGCAGGGTCATGGCGACGATCACCAGTATCGCTGGTGGCGAGGTCCACAGTTCGATGGCGGCGAACTCCGAACCGCCACCGAAGTTCAGGCCGGTCATCAACGCAACCTCAGCAGCATTGAGCTGGTGATGCGACGCCTGTGCGCCGAGTACCAGGGCGAACGGGATGAAGCCCAGCAGCATCGGCAGGGCGGCCATGGCGCCGCGCCGCAGTTCGCTGTTGGGGGCGGTGGGATCGTTCAGGGTGGGTTCAAGAGTATTCATGGTCACCTCCAGTGGAGGAGAATTATTCCAATCTACTGTTGAAATAGGCTTGCGTAATTGCAAAGTCTCACCGAAGATTTGGCATCTGCTACCAATAACACTCGATTTGAGGTTTTCAATGCCAATCAAGCTTGATGCCATCGACCGCCGCATCCTGCGTGCCCTGCAGCGGGACGGGCGCCTGCAGAATCAGGAACTGGCCAAGCAAGTGGGGTTGTCCCCGTCGCCGTGCCTGCGGCGGGTACGGCTGCTGGAGGACGCGGGGGTCATCGAGCGCTACGTGGCGCTGGTGGACCCGGCCAAGGTGGCATTGGGGCTGACCCTGTTCGTGCGGGTGTGGCTCAAGCGCCAGGACCAGGAAACCACCGACGTCTTCATCAACGCGGTGCGCCAGCTGCCCGAGGTGGTGGAGTGCCATGTGATGGCGGGCGACTGTGACCTGTTGCTACGGGTGGTGGCGGCGGATCTGGAAGCCTACCGGCGGTTCCAGGTGGCCCATCTGACCAGCCTGGATGTGGTGCAGAACGTCAAGACCGAGGTGCCCATGGAGAAGGTCAAGTTGACGACTGAGTTACCGGTGTAGCGCGGCACGACCTGGCCTGTGTTGGCATTGCAACCGAGCAGCCGCATACGCGTTGCGAATGCTCGGTTTACGCGACCAGTTGCGACGGTTCCCATCGCTCATGGTAATGCGGGTACCTGGAGGTGGCTCGGCGAAAGCCACCGTCCGAGTTCGGTCATAGCGTTATCGACGGCAGGACTGACCTGAGCCGTTCCATGGCCAGTGCGCTGCAGGGTTGCATGGGCTCACGAAGTTCATTGGCGATGAGCCCTTGAACAGAGAGCGCTGCCTTCACCATGGCGGGGTTCGGCTCCGCAAATGCCGACTGAATCCAGGGCAGAAGCCGATAGAAGACCGAGCGAGCTGCACCAACGTCGCCTTCGTCCATGTGGCGCACCAGTTGAACGTAGAGTTCAGCATGGATGTGAGCTGATGCCGAGATGGCGCCGGCACCTCCCAGGGCGAGATTGGTGAATATCTGGATATCCTCTCCGGTTAGCACCTGAGCATGGCCGTCGTTGATCAGTGCCATCGTTGTTTCGATATCGCCACCGCAGTCTTTCACCGCGGCAATGTTCGAGTGACGCACGATCCGTCGGAGTGTCTCGCGCTCGATCCTCACACCTGTCCGATACGGAATGTCGTAGACCACAACGGGCACTGACGATGCGTCAGCCACGGTCTGGAAGAAGGATTCGATGCCATGCTGTGAAGGGCGGATGTAGTAGGGCGCTGGGACAAGCACGCCAGCGATGTCGCGGCGCTGGATTTTCTGCTGGAACGCCAGGACTTCCTGCAGGTTGTTGCCCGAGAGGCCCATGATCACTTGGCCTGGCTGGGCGACTTCAAGCACGGCATCCAGCGTCTCGAGCTGTTCATCCTTGCTCATCGCCGCAGCTTCACCCGTGGTACCGCATACCACCAGGCCTCTCACACCTTCATTGAGGAGCTTCTTGGCCAAGCCTTGAAGGGCGTCGAAATCGACCTGCCCCGAACGGAAAGGTGTGACCAGTGCAACCCAGATACCGCGCAAATTAGACATGCATTACTCCTCAGGCAGACCGATTAGTCGACGTCAGAGGAGGGGATGGGAATCAAGCGGGGGAGACCTGGCGCTATCTGTCCTGTCAGCTCATCTGACGGGACAGCGCCCCGGTCAAATGAGCGACTGTTTCTTGGATTTCTTGGCAACGGACACGCATGCGCATGCCTGGGCGTAGAGGCCCATGGCAGTCAGCATGTGGTCAGTGTTGGGAATCATGGTTGATCCGTTGCCAAGAGGTGCATCGGGATAGTGCGCAAGGCGACTGTGTTTAGTCAACAGGCATTTGGGGTCGATGGGATTATTGGGCTAGTGATGCAGGCTCATGTGCAGCAAAGGGAAGGGGCGCCCCTCGCCATCCAGCGGCGAACGACCTGTTTGCGCAAACCCGTAATGCAAATAGAACCCTACCGCTTCGGGGTTCTGCTCGTTCACGTCAACACTCAGCTGATTGCGCGAACTGCGGGCATGATCCAGCAGCGCGCGGCCAATACCTGTCCCGCGCAGATCGGGTTCGATGAAGAGCATCTCTACGTGGTTTTCATTGAGCCCGATAAAGCCCAGCGGATAGTCCTCGGCATTTACAGCGACCCATAATTCAACAGCGGGCAGGTAGACATCCCGAAGCTGAGGTAGCAATGCCTCGATATCGGACGCTTGCAGGAAGTGATGAGTGGCGCGGACAGAGCGTAGCCAGAGGTTGAGCAGTTGTGGATGGTCGGCATGGGTAGCCTGACGAATGATCATGGAATCAGCCTTAACACTTGATAGCGGAAATGAGGCGCGCTCGTCGACAGCGCCCGTATAAGTGTCGGCAACCTGTATGACCGCTTCGCGAGTCAACGCCTGGGCGGTGCACGGCAGAGGTAGCCGCAAAGGAGGGAGGAAGGACTCTACCGAGAGGTATTCGGAGTATCAATAGAAAATTGCGGATGGACTTTGGCTGCGCTCGGGAACATTCATGACGCAGTGGCCATTTATTTTCGAGGTGAGATCATGGCGGCGCAAACCGACGTTCTTATTGTTGGGGCCGGCCCGACCGGGCTGGTGCTTGCTCTTTGGCTCACCAGGCAAGGCGTCGGCGTAACGATCGTCGACAAGAACAGTGGGCCCGGCGAAGCTTCTCGTGCCATGGCTGTTCAAGCCCGCACGCTAGAGCTTTATCGCCAGCTCGATATAGCCGATGCAGTGATAGATGCCGGCTATAAAACACCTGCCATGAACATGTGGGCCCGAGGCAGCCACAGAGCGCGCATCCCCTTGGTCGATGCCGGCAGAGCGGTTTCTGCATACCCGTTCGTGTTGATCTATCCCCAGGATCGCCATGAGCGCCTGCTGGTGCAGCAACTCCATGCCCTCGGCGTGGACGTGCACTGGCAGACCGAACTGCTGCGCTTCGAAGAGGGTGAAAGCCACGTCACGGCCATGCTGAAACAGGCCGATGGGCAGGAAGTGGCCCTGACCGCGGCTTACCTGGCGGGCTGCGACGGCGCTCGGTCGCTCGTTCGACATCAGATCGGCAGCGCTTTCGAGGGCGGCACTTATAAGCAGCTTTTCTATGTCGCGGATGTCAGGGTAACGGGCATCGAGCCTGCGGGTGAGGCGCACATCGCTTTTGACCAGTCCGACTTTGTGCTGCTCCTGTGCTATGGCGAAAAGGACCAATACCGCCTGATTGGCACCGTGCGAGACGAGCGTGCCGAGCATCCCGAGCAACTGACGTTCGCGGACGTTGGCCACGATGCCATCAACGGCTTGAACCTCAAGATCAGCGAAGTGAACTGGTTTTCCAGCTACCGCGTTCATCATCGTGTCACGGACCATTTCCGCCGGGGCAGAGCGTTTCTGCTCGGCGATGCCGCGCATGTCCACAGCCCGGCAGGCGGGCAGGGCATGAACACCGGCATTCTGGATGCGATCAACCTGGCGTGGAAGCTGGCAGCGGTGGTCAAAGGCAAGGCGCCCGAGACCTTGCTCGACAGCTACCAGATCGAACGCCAGGCATTTGCCCGCACGCTGGTAGAGACCACTGACAGGCTGTTCAGCTTTGTTACCGCCCAGGGCCGGTTGGCTGACTTTGTGCGCACGCGCATCGCACCGATCTTCGCCAGCGTTGCGTACAAGCGTGCGAGCGTGCGTGAGTACCTGTTCCGCGTGGTTTCGCAAACCACCCTTGATTACCGCGACAGCCCGCTGAGCCAAGGCAAGGCAGGTGAGGTTCAGGGTGGTGATCGCCTGCCTTGGCTGCCTGGGGGCACGGCGGACAACTACGATTCGTTGGCAGCCATCGAGTGGCAAGTGCATGTTTACGGTGAGGCCAAGGCAAACTTGGCCCAATGGTGCGCGCAGCACGGCATTGCATTGCATGTTTTCCCTTGGGGGCCGGCGTACGAGAAAGCCGGCGTTGCCAGAAATGCTGCTTATCTGTTGCGGCCTGACACCTATGTCGCGCTGGCTGATCCTGAGGCGGATGCGTCCACATTGAACCGATATTTCGAAGCGCGCGGTGTTGTGCTGCCCGCTTGAGCAATGAGTTGCATTGCGGACGATCAGGCGATCGGCGAATCGGCACGGGTCAGCATATGGCGTTGCCCAGTGGTAGTGCTGGATCTCTTCTCACGCCAAGAAAGTGTTAGCGCTCTCGATGTGCACTTTTTTCGGGCGCCCAATCTGGAACTACCGTGCTGTTTCAAGCCATTGATTTTGTCAATTTACACTTCCTGTGCAAACACCATTGAAGTGCTTAAACCAAGGGTTTAAGGGCTCGTCGGGATTTCTCTTAAAAGCAATGATGGCAAGTTGACTCTCCCCTTAAGGGGAGACTTTAGACTCCCGGTCCTCGATCGATTTGGCCTGAAAACAGCGTTTTTGGCCCGATGACTTCATTCATTCAATGCGGCTTTTGTAGGGAAACAGTCAATGAACAATCCATTGGAATTGGACAGCGTTATCAACAGTACACGGGAGATCCTTGCGCAGTTGTTGGTGATGGAAATGGGCGACGTGGCAGAGCACAGCAGTATCGTTGACGACCTCAGCGCCGACTCGCTGGACATCGTCGACCTGAGCTTCCAGCTGGGCCGGCAGTACGGTTGCACCTTGCCGAAAACCAGCGTGCTGGATCACGCAGTAGCGGTGTTCGGCGACGCCACCCGGTTTGTCGAAAAGGGCCGTATCACGCAGGACGGCGTGGCTTTGCTGGAGCAGAGCCTCAGCGCTTACGCGCCGGGCCAGTTGCGCGCGGGTATGCAGCCGGGCGATGTCTTTTCGGCCACCACCGTGCGTAACTGGGCGCAGCAATGCCATAACGTTTTCAACTACCTCCCCGAGGCCTGCCCTGAGTGTGGCGCGGTTCACGCCCAACTCAATGAACGCAAACAAGTGGTATGTGGCGGTTGCAGTGCTCGCCTGACCCCTCTGGACGGTGACTCGATCTCGCGTCTGTTGGTTGAGCGGTACGCGGCCACCCAGTTGCAAGCGTCGGCGTAGGGGTTGCCTTGATGCAGGCCCGAGAGGTTCTGGTCACAGGCTACGGTCTGGTGGCGCCCATGGCACTGGATGCGGCCTCGCTGTTCACGACGATCAGCCAAAAGCGTTCCTGCATTCGCCAGCACCCGGCGTTTGTCGAACTGGGGTTTGCGAACCCGGCGGCCGGATTTATCGATGAGCAACAATGGCAGGTCATCGCGGCAGCCTTCCCGGGCGATCTGCGGACCAGCTCCCGCCAGGAATGGCTGGCGCATTACGTGGCCCGTCAGGCGCTGGCCCATGCCGGGTTGGCCGACAGCGCATTTGCCCGGGTCGCCAGCGGCATTTTTGTCGGGGCCAACAAACATTGCGTGAGCGGTGATCTGCGGGACGCCAGCCGTTACATGGACGATCAGGGGAGGGTCGATCTCGACCACTACCTGGATAACCACACCCTCAGCGGTGGGGCGTTTGCCCGGCGGGTCGATCAGCAAACCCGCCATCTCGCCGAATGGTTGGGTGTACGTGACCATATCTCCACACATTCCGATGCCTGTGCCGCCGGCACCATGGCCATCGGCAGCGCCTATCGAGCGATCGCCCGTGGCGAGATCGACCTGGCGTTGTGTGGCGCGGTGGAGTTGATGGCCCATGAATTGTCCTACTACAGCTTTGATGGGCTGGGCGCACTCTGCCAGCGAGTGGACTTTTCCCCACAGCAACAGAGCCGGCCGTTCATGCCGGACCGCTGCGGTTTTGTGCTGAGTGAAGGGGCGGCGCTGCTGGTGCTGGAATCCCGCGAGCATGCCGAGCGTCGCCAGGCCTGTGCGTTGGGCCGGGTGCTGGGTTACGCAAACCTGTGCGAGGCAGAAAAAATCACCTCCAGCAGTCGCGACGGCAGCAAGTACGCCGCCTGCATGACGGCGGCCCTGGCCGATGCCGAACTGACCAGTGCGGCTGTGGACCATGTGAATGTTCACGGTACGTCGACCCAGGCCAATGACCGTTGCGAGGCCCTGGGCTTGGCGCAGGTCTTCGGCGAAACCCTGGAGAACATGACATTTACCGCCAACAAATCTGCCGTTGGGCATTCGTTGGCCGGCAGTGGTGCCATTGAGGCAGTGCTGTCGTTGATGAGCATCCAGTTGGGCGTGGCCTTGCCGACCCTCAACTTTCAGCCGGAAAAATCCGAATTTGTGCAGTTGAAATTCCTTTGCGAACCGTTGCAGCAACCGATCAACGTCGTGCTCTCCAACTCCTTCGGGTTTGGTGGCGTGAACAGTTCGTTGGTGCTGGGCAGGGCATGAAATGACCAGATCCAATTCAATTGCCGTTTACATCACCGCTGCGTCGGTACTCAACGCCGCCGGTACTGAATGTGCGTCTCGTGACAGTCAACCTCAGGCCGCGCAAGCGCTGGATTTCGACCCCACACGCCTGGCCCATTGCGTCGCAGCGCCCGCCTTGCCGGCCGGTGTGTACGATCGCAAGTTGTCTCGCGGCCTGGAGCCTCAGGGCGCGCGCCTGCTGTATTGCGTCGGCCGTCTTGCCGAGACCTTGCGTGGGCTGGAACTGCCCGATGAGCGGATCGCATTGACCGCTGCCATTCCGGAAGTGGATGGCCCCAGCTCGTGCTGGGAAGCTGTGCAGGCCATTGGCGAACAACCGGCGGATCTGTTGGCGCAATTCTTTGCCCACACGCCGCCGCTGCATGCGCTGATGATGCTCAACAGCAGCGTCATGGCCCACGCGGCCGAGGCCTTGCGTTGCAAGGGGCCCATGGGTGGTTTTTGCTCCCAGGGCAATGCGGGGCTGGATGCTTTGATGGAGGCCGCCGCCCATCTGAGCGAAGGCCGTGCCGATGCTGCCGTCGTCGTCAGTAGCAGCCCGAACATCACCCCGGCGTTGTACCTGCGTGACGCTACTCACCCACCTGTGAACCCCGGCCCGTGGGTTTTCGGCGAAGGTGCTGCGGCGCTGTTGCTGACTACCAACCCAGGCAGCGGTGCTCAATCTGTGCTGCGCATTGTCGGGTTTGCCCGTGGTTACAGCGCGCAACCCGAGCGTGGACTGGCGGTTGGTCGCGACGTCATTGCGCGTGCTTTGAGCAACGAAAAACTGTGCTTGAGCGATGTCGGGCAAGTCGTCGCCGATGCGCAGGATCCGCAGATTGCCGCGTTGTTCAGCCTATCGGGGCACACCCTCGAACACTCAAAGGCGTTGGTAGGTGACTTGGGCGCCAGCGCCTTGCTTACCGAAATCGCTGTGACCTGGGCACTGGATTGCAGCCGTTACACGCTGTTGCTCGAACATAGCCGAGGCGGGCATTGGGGCGCGGTGCTGCTGGGCAGAGCGTCGTCGGACAGAGAAACCATGGAGAGTTACTCATGAGCCCCACACGGATCGTGATCACGGGCATGGGCGCCGTCACCGGCTTCGGTTTCGAGTGGCAGTCCATGTGGCAAAAGATGTTGGCCGGCGAGCATTGCATTCGGCCATGGCAACCGGAAGGCGTCGAGGCGGGTGCGTTCCCCGTGCGTTACGCGGCGCCCGTGGATATGGGCTTGATGCCCGCACACTTGAAAGACCATCCGGCCTGGGGTTTGGCGCTGGAAAAACGCACCCGCTTTGGTTGGGTTGCGGCCACCCAAGCCATTGCCGACAGCGGCTTGAGCGCCGAACAGTTGCGTGGCGCGGCGGTATTGTCAGCGTCCGGCGCCCCCGCTCATCGTTTGCAGGACATGCTGCTCAGCCTGGCGGACAACCCGGCGCAGGCGCCGTCCTGGGCGCAATTGATGGCGCGACAAGCGCAGGTCGATCCTGACAGTTCGCTGTGTCAGAGCAACGACCGCCTTGCGCGGGTGATTGCCGATGGCATCGGCAGTGAAGGCCCGGTGATCAATATCAGCAGCGCCTGCGCGGGAGCGTCCCAGGCCATCGGCAATGCATTCCAGATGATCCGCCGCGGCGAGGTCGAGCTGGCCATTGCCGGGGGCGCCGACTCGGTGCTGAGCCTGGACACCATGACCGCGCTGTATCTGCTCGGCGCCGCCAGCAGCGAACAGCGTTGGGGCACCGAACTGTGTCGGCCGTTCGACCGCCATCGCAGTGGCTTGATCGCGGGTGAAGGCGGTGGTTTTGTCGTGCTCGAAACCCTCGAGCGGGCGCTCGCCCGAGGGGCCACGCCGTACGCCGAAGTACTGGGTTACGGCAGCAGCCTGGATGCCTACAAAATTACCGCACCCGACCCGCAGGGCAGGGGAGCGGTGCTGGCGATGCAGGCGGCCCTGAAGGATGCCGGGCTTGTGCCGCAACAGGTCGATCTGATCAATGCCCACGGTACCTCGACACCCCTCAACGATGCTGCCGAAACCCTGGCGATCAAGACCCTGTTTGCCGAGCGCGAACATTATCGGCGCTTGCTGGTGACGGCCAACAAATCCCAGTTCGGCCACCTGATTGCGGCCGCCGGGGCCCCGGAGTTCATGCTCACGGCCCTGGCCTGCCGGGATGATCGGGTCACGCCGACCCTGAACCTGCATGATGCCGACGAACAATGCGACCTCGACTACTGCGCCCATCAAGCGGTCAAGCGCAAGGTCGACGTTGCCCTGAGCAACTCCTTCGGTTTCGGCGGTCTCAATACTTCGCTTGCGCTGGGCAAGTACCGGGAGGCGCCGCGATGAAACAGGCGGTCGCGATTGCTGGTGCGGGTTGCGTGTTGCCCAGTGGCTGGGGCGTAGAGTCTTTTTGGGCGGCCGCGAACGAAGGGCGCAGTGCGATTACGGCGCTGAACGCCCGACGGTTTCGCAGCGAACGCGTGGTGGCGTTCGGGCAAATCCAGGATCAGGACCACCAACGCAGCCGACAAGACCTTGCGCAGAACCTTCAGCGCTACTGCACGCCGGCAGTGATCTGGGGTGTCAGCGCGGTACGTCAGGCGCTGGAAGAAGCAGGCCTGGCCGGTGAGCAGCCGGATGTCCGATTCGGTTTGTATTGCTGTCAGGGCGGCTACACCCATCCGTCTCTGGAATCCTATGCCGAGTTGTTGCACGGCTGTCGGCAGGACGGTGTAGCCGACATGGCGGCGTTCGCCAAACGGATCCTGCAAGACCGTGCCCAGGACCCTTTTCTGGTGCTCAAAGGCTTGAGCAACTGCTTGCTGGGTGTCACCAGTCTGGCGCTGAAACTGGTGGGGGAGTGCAACGCCTATATGCAAGGTGTCGCCGGCAACCTGGCAGCCTTGCGTGAGGCTACGGCCGCTTTGCAGGACGGCCGAATCGACGCGGCAATCATTGTCGGCGCGGGCAGCGAGCTGGATGCTCTGGCGCTGTCCGGGCTGGTCCAGGCGGGTGTCATCAGCGCCAACGGCTCGAACACGCTGCTGCCGTTTGACCTTCGGGGCACCGGCGGCATAGCTGGGGAAGGCGCGGCAGCATTGGTGCTGCGTCGGCGTGAAGACCTGCCGGCCGGTCCTCAGGCGTGCCTCGCCGACATGACGGCCCATGCCACCCTCGGTCGCTTGAGCCTGCCCGACAGGCCAACCGATGTGTTGCTGTGCAGCGGCACCGGCGATGCGCACAAAGACCGCGTGTTATGCCAGACGCTGGCCCTTGCGCGCGCCTCGTACATCACCAGTGGGTTGGCGATCAACGGCATTCTCAGCGCGGCGCCGAGCCTGGTGGATCTGATTCTTGCGCGCTGCGCATTGCAGGCCCAAAGCGTACCGCCGATTGCCGGTTTGCAGCAGCCAGTAGCGAACCTGCCGTTTATTCAGGGCGCGCCCCACCCCGCGAGCCTTGCTCATTGCCTGGTGCTGAACCGCGACGACAACGGATTCAGCGCCGCCTATCAAGTGCTCTACAGCGCAAAGGTCACTCAAGACTGACGCTGACGACCACCTGTTTTTCATTTTCAAGGGATATGACTGTCATGGATTATCGCGATTTCGTTCGGCCAAAATTCGTCGGCCTGCTCCAGGCACTGGGCCTGGAATGTGAGTTTCAGCGCGCCCTCGGTAGCCAGTTGTTCTACCGCAACCCCAAGGGCGACATGGTCACGGTCACCGACTTTCTCGGCGGTTACGGTGCGGCAATGTTTGGCCATAACGACCCGGAGTTTGTCGATCAGCTCTGTACGCTGCTGCGCAACGACGTGCCGTTCAACGCACAAATGTCGATCCGCGGTGCGGCCGGGCAGTTGGGGCGAGCGCTCAGCGACGCTTTCAATCGCGAACTGAAGAACAGCGAACGTTATATCTCGACCTTCTCCAACAGCGGCGCGGAGGCGGTGGAAATTGCCGTCAAGCACGCGGAGTTCAGTCGCCAGAAGCGCCTGCAGAAGCAGTTCGACGACATCGATTTCACCCTGGCCAGCCTGACTGCCAGCGAACGCGCTTATCACGAGCTGGATGTGGCCGACCTCGACCTGCCTGCGGGTGTCCTGCCGGCCACCCTGAACAGCGTGACCTTGCGTCAGGTGGTTGAAGCCGTTCGCCAACACAACTTGGCGCAGCTGCACATTGAACCTGTGTTTGTCGCCCTGCGCGGCAGCTTCCACGGCAAATTGGTCAATACCGTGCAACTGACCTATGGCCGTCAGTACCGGGCGCCGTTTGCCCGTTTTGGTCTGAACGTCGAGTTCATCGACCCACAGCAGCCCCATCAGTTGCAGGAATTGCCTGCCCGGCACACGCACCATTGGTTGAGCCTGCAATGGGACGGCGAGCACCTGAACGTGCTGCAACTGCCGTTCAGTGCGATTACCGCCGTGTTGCTGGAGCCGATTCAGGGCGAGGGCGGTATCAACGAGTTCGCGGCCGAGTTCTACCTGGGGCTGCGCAAGCTGTGCAACGAGCAACAATGCCCGCTGGTCGTCGATGAAGTGCAGTCGGGTTTTGGTCGCGCCGGGACCTTTCTTGCGAGCAGTCAGTTCAACCTGCAAGGCGACTATTACTGCCTGTCCAAGGCCCTCGGCGGCGGCTTGATGAAAATCGCCGCGACGGTGATCCGCAGCAGCCACTACGAAGGCGAGTTCAGCTACATCCATAGCTCGACCTTCGCCGAGGACGATGCGTCCTGCCATATCGCGCTGTCGGCATTGCGCCGGTTGTTCGCCAATGATGACGCGATACTCAAGGACATACGCAGAAAGGGCGCCTACCTCAAAGCCTCGCTCAATGAACTGAAGGCGGCCTATCCGGATGTGATCGCCGATGTGCGTGGGCGTGGCTTGCTGGTGGGTCTCGAATTGCACGACTTGAGTGTCAGCAGCTCGCTGGTTCAGGCGTCGGCCCAGTACAACGATGCCTTGGGTTACTTGATCGCCGGTTACCTGTTGCAGTTCGAAGCGATGCGGGTAGCACCGTCGGGCAGCAACTCCAACGTGATTCGTCTGGAGCCGCCAGCCTGTATCACCCTGACCGAAATCGACGGCCTGATCGGTGCCCTGCAACGGGTCTGCGACATGCTGCGCCGTGGCGATGCGTTGCCGTTGGCGGCGGGTATCTGCGCGGACTCGATTGCCGCCGTGCCAGCCCGTCAGGACGACTTTCGGGTGGCCGAGCCCGTTGAAAAAGTCGCTGCCAAGGTCGAAGTCGTCGCTCGGGTAGCGTTCATCAATCACCTGATCGATGCCGATATCCTCGGTGACGTCGATCCCTCGCTGGCGGCCCTGAGCCCGGAACAAAAACGCACGTTCATCAACCGCACCAAGCCCGAACGCCGCGCTGCGCCAGTTGGCCCGGTGATCATTCGGTCGCGCCTCGGCATGGCGGTGGAGTTCACGCTGTATCCGCTGTGCATGGATTCGGATGCCATGGCCGAGTACATCCAGAGCGGTGACCTGGACACCATTCGCGACGAAGTCGGCAGACGTGTCACCGATGCCCGCGCCGACGGCTGCACTATCGCCGGCCTCGGGATGTACACCTCGATCGTCACCAACAATTGTCAGGCGCTGAAGATTGCCGACATGGCGCTGACGTCCGGCAATGCCCTGACCATCGGCATGGGGCTCGAAGCCATCGAGCAAGGCTGTGTACAGCAAGGCCTGGCACTGCGCGAGCAAACCGCTGCCGTTGTCGGTGCCGCCGGTAACGTTGCCTCGACCTATGCCTCGGTGCTGTCCGCCACCGTCGATCACCTGATCCTGATTGGCAGCGGTCGTGACGGCTCGGTTCGGCGCCTGGAGAAAACCGCCCAACTGATTTACGCCGACGCGGCCCGTTCGATCCTCAAGGGCACGGCCGAACACGACCGCTTGGCGCAGCGACTGCTGGCCCTTGATGGTTTTCATGGCTTGTTGCACTCACATGGACAAAAAGCCGACCTCGGTTTGTACATCGCCCGTCTGGTGGATGAGCGCCTTGGCGCGAACGCCTTCATCACTGTCACCAACGATCTCGAAGCCCTCAAGGGCGCACGGGTTGTCCTGTGCGCGGCCAATGCGCCTCAGCCATTCCTCGGCGCCGAACATTTCGCCGAGCGCAGCGTGATCTGCGATATCGCCGTGCCGCTGAACGTCCATCAAGACCTGCCGAGCCAACGCGAAGACGTGCTCTACATGCACGGCGGCATCGTCCAGACGCCGTTCGACGACGGCCTGGCGCCCAACGTGCGGGCCTACCTGAAAAAAGGTCAGCTGTATGCGTGCATGGCCGAGTCGGTGTTGATGGGCTTGTCCGGCATGCGCCAGCACGGTTCCTACGGCGATATCAGCCGCGAGCAGGTTCAGCAGGTCCGCGCACTGGCCGCGACCCACGGCTTCACCCTCGCGCAATTCAAAACTCAGAACTCACTGTAAGGAGCGGTCATGACTCAGAAAATAGCGGTCGTGACCGGCGGCAGTCGCGGCATTGGCAAGTCCATCGTGCTGGCCCTGGCCGGCGCGGGTTATCAGGTTGCCTTCAGTTATGTCCGTGACGAGGCGGCTGCCGCTGCCTTGCAGGCGCAGGTCGAAGGGCTCGGCCGGGAGTGCCTGGCCGTGCAGTGTGATGTCAAGGATGCGCAGAGCATTCAGGCGTTCTTCGAACGGGTCGAGCAGCGTTTTGCTCGTATCGACCTGTTGGTCAACAACGCCGGTATTACCCGTGACGGTTTGCTCGCCACGCAATCGTTGAGCGACATCACCGAGGTCATCCAGACCAACCTGATCGGCACGTTGTTGTGCTGTCAGCAGGTGCTGCCCTGCATGATGCGCCAGCGTAGCGGGTGCATCGTCAACCTAAGTTCGGTGGCCGCGCAAAAGCCCGGCAAGGGCCAGAGCAACTACGCCGCGGCCAAAGGCGGTGTAGAAGCACTGACGCGGGCACTGGCGGTGGAATTGGCGCCGCGCAACATCCGGGTCAATGCGGTAGCGCCCGGCATCGTCAGCACCGACATGAGTGAAGCCCTGGTCGGCGCTCATGAGCAGGAAATCCAGTCGCGGCTGTTGATCAAACGCTTCGCCCGGCCTGAAGAAATTGCCGACGCGGTGCTGTATCTGGCCGAGCGCGGCCTGTACGTCACGGGCGAAGTCCTGTCCGTCAACGGCGGGTTGAAAATGCTATGAGCCAGGCACGCACGATTGTGATCACCGGCGCGGCCAAGGGTATTGGCCGCGCCGTCGCGGAAAATTTTGCAGCCCAGGCCGAGCACCTTTTGATCTTGCTGGATCTGGACCTGGCAACCTTGCAGGAGTGGGTCGCCGAGGGTGAATTTGCTGCTCGTATCGAAACCCATCAAGCGAACATCGCCGATCTGGCCGGCCTGCAACTGCTGTTCAAGGAGCTGGCCAACCGGGTCGGCTTTATCGATGTGCTGGTCAACAGTGCCGGGGTCTGCGACGAGAACGAGCCCGAAGACCTCGACAACTGGCACAAGGTGATTTCGGTCAACCTCAACGGCACCTTTTACGTCACCTCGTTGTGCCTGCCATTGATGGCGGAGGGTGGGCGGATCGTCAACATGTCGTCGATCCTCGGCCGAGCGGGCAAGGTCCGCAACACCGCTTACTGCGCCTCCAAGCACGGCATCATCGGCATGACCAAAGCCTTGGCGCTGGACCTGGCGCCACGGCGAATCACGGTCAATGCCATCCTGCCCGCCTGGATCGACACGCCGATGCTGCAGGGCGAACTGGCGGCTCAAGCGCGCATCGCCGGGATCACCCACGAGCAGATCCTGCGCAATGCCAAGAAGAAGTTGCCCCTGCGGCGCTTCATTCAGGGTGACGAAGTGGCGGCCATGGTCCGTTATCTGGCGAGCCCGCAGGCGGGTGGCGTCACGGCGCAAAGCCTGATGATCGACGGCGGTGCCGGGTTGGGAATGTAGCCATGGCTCGACAGGGACTCAATCGCGGCCTGTTGGCCGCGCTGGTCAGCCTAGGCTCGCCAGTGGCGATCGCCGGGTGGTTGCCGGAGCATCATGAAGCGGAGATCGGCGTTGCCACGGCCGTGCGTCTGCACGGTGACGACCCGATCACGCAAAAGGCCGTGTACCTCAAGTTCAGCCTGGAGGATGCCTGGGACAGCGGCTACTACAAAGCCAAGGGCCGAGCCCGTTACGACTTCCGTTATGACGGCAACAACCCCTACAGCGCCCAAGCCCGCGACGATTACCGGATGACCGCCGATTGGCGGCACCTTTACTGGGGGCATTACGTCGGTGACGGCGAGCTGACGGTGGGCTGGCAGCAGGTGGTGTGGGGGCGTGCAGATGAATTACGGGTGCTCGATCAGATCAACCCCTTGGATTATCGCGAGGGTGTGATCGGCCTGTTGGAAGACAGCCGCATCGCCGTGCCGATGATTCGCCTGGTGCAGCCGGTCGCCGAGTGGGAGCTGGAAGCGCTGGTGATCACTGATTTTGTGAAAAACCAGGCGCCGGCCGTCGGCAGCGAGTTCGATGCACCGATCTTTGCCACACCCGATCCACAGATGTTCGTGGTCGATTCGCGGCCCGGTTATGACGGTCACAGTGGCTTTGGTTACGGCGCCAGTGCCAACGGCCGGATCGGCACGGTGGATGTCAGCTTCGTTGCCCTCAACGCCCGCCAACAGGACCCAGTCTACGCCGTCGAAGGCCAGACCGAAGAGGGCCTGATTCGCCTCGAACGGCAATTCCCGCGCTACTCCATGGGCGGCGCCGGTGTGGCCATCGATGCCGGCCACAGCATCGTGGTACGCAGTGAATTCGCCTACTTCGACAATTGGCGCGTCACCAACCCTTACCGCGCTTACGGCAGCGACCGGACGGCGATGACCAAGTCGCTGCTGGGCGTCGATTACCTGCTGCGGGACTGGCTGATCTCTACGCAGTGGCAACACCAGCGGCTGCTCGACTGGCAGCCCGGCATGGTCCAGGGCAAACGCGACGACCTGTTCACCCTGTCTGCCGAAGGCTCGCAGTTCCAGGATCGCCTCAAGACCCGCCTGGTTTTCGGCATGTCGCCGCCAGCGCAGGACGACAGTTTCGTTCAGGGGATCTTCACCTACAAACCGGTGGACTGGCTCAAGTTGGGGCTGGAGGTCGATGTGTTCTTCGGCAAGCCCGACCGCCAGTTCGGTGAGTACGACAACCGCGACCAGGTGCGCTTGTCCGCCGGCTATCTGTTCTGACCACACCGGTACCGGTGTGCGAATCACTCAAACAATGAAAAGGAAATCGCCATGTTGCCCATCTTCAAGACCCTGACTGTCAGCGCATTGCTGCTGAGCGCCGCTGCCGCCGTGGCCGCGCAAACCCCCACGGCCGACGACATCATTCGCCAGGCCCGGGACCGCGATGACGGCAAGAGCTTCATGTCCCAGGTGTCCCTGATCCTGATCGACAAGCAAGGTAATAGCCGCGTCCGCGAGTTCAGCTACCTGCAAAAGGATTACCCGGACAGCGACAAATTCACCATGTACTTCTCGGCGCCGAGCGATGTGCGTGACGTCGCCTTCCACATCGAAAACCCGCGCGAAGCCCTGGGCCTGGAAGACAGCCAATGGATGTATTTGCCGGTCAGCCGACAGACCCGAAGAATTTCCACCACCGACAAACGCGGGGCGTTCATGGGCAGCGACTATTCCTATGCCGACCTCGACAAGATTCGCGCCGAAGACTATCGCCAGACGCTGGTCGGCGAAGAGCAGTTGCAGGGCCGCGATTGCTACGTGATCGAGCGTGAGCCGGCCACGCCTGCCGTGCTGGCCAAGACCGGCTACAACAAGCTCAAGGTCTGGATCGACAAGAAAAACTCACTGGTGCTGCGCCAGGACTTCTTCGATGTAAAAGGTGTGATGTTCAAGCAGATGCGCACCCTGAAGACTGAAACCATTGACCAGATCGACAGCATTACCTTCAGCGAAACCGAGGATTTCATCGCCGGTACGCGCTCTCAACTGCGCTTCAACCAGTTGCAGTACAACGTCGCGCTGGACGACCGCCTGTTCACCCAGACCGCGATCAAGCGCGGGCTGAAAGCCGGCGACTTGCCGGAATACGCCGTGTCTGCCCGCTAAGCGCCGCCCTCGATCCATCTGGAACCTTCATTCATGGAAAGATACCTGAACTTCGTCGAGCGCTATGCGCGGACGATTGTGTTCGTGCTGGTGGCGATCACTGCCTACTTCACCTACACCCTCGGCGCGCTGATGTCGGACACCAATCCGTATCTGCTCAAGGACACTCACCCGGCGCGCAAGACCATCATTGACTTGCAGCGCGAGTTCACCGGCACCTATGACTCGGTCATGGTGGCGCTGAACAACCCCGAGAGTGTCTTCAACACCACGTCGCTGAACGCCCAGTTCGAGCTGTCCCAGGCCATTCGCCGGTTGATGCTGGCCAACGATGAGGACCGTGTCGAACTGCAGCGCATCGTCGGCCTGCACAGTGGCGACCATGATGCCCAGGGCTTGCTGGAGCAGATCCTCGCCGACGGTTTTTCGCAGAACGATTACGCTGCCGCCAAAGCGCTGCGCGACCATGGCATTGCTCGGCACTGGGACAGCCATGACCTGCAGTTCCTGAGCTTTCTTGCCGAACGGCTCAACCCGATCCAGGAAATGGCCTCGATGGCTGACCTGGAGAACATCAGCCTGAGTGCCGATGGCGAGTTGTGGATCCACAAGACCCTGCACGCCCTGGACATGGACCCGGCCAAGGTCGAAGCGCAGATCATGGGCAACGAGCAGATGGTCGGTGGCGTCGTCTCGGCGGACAAGAAAGTCGCCATGGTCGTCGCCGAACTGGGAACCAAACAGGACGACGCTCAGGCTCAGTTGCGTGCCTATCACCAGGTCCGCGAGATCATCGCGAAGTACCAGGCCGCTCACCCGGAGTTCACCGATGAGGTGTTCATCGCCGGCATGCCGATCTTTATTGCCGCCCAGCAGGAGATCATCGATCACGACCTGGCGATGCTGTTCCCGATCGTGTTCCTGTTGGTGACCTCCCTGCTGGTTTTCTTCTTTCGCAAACCACTGGGCGTGGTGCTGCCGCTGTTCAACATTCTGTTCTGTACCATCTGGACCCTGGGCCTGATGGCGCTCTTGCGTGTGCCGATGGACTTGCTCACCAGCGTCTTGCCAGTGTTCCTGTTCACCATCTGTTGTGCCGACGCGATCCACGTCATGGCCGAGTATTACGAACAGCTCAATTCGGGTAAGTCTTTCCGCGAAGCCAACCGTGAAACCCAGCGCCTGATGGTCACGCCGGTAGTGCTGACAACGGTCACCACTATCGCGACGTTCATGATTTCCACCACCAACAACATTGTCAGCATCCGCAACTTTGGCGTGTTCATGTCCATCGGCCTGACGGCGGCGCTGATCATTTCGTTGCTGCTGATTCCGGCGTGGATTTCGATCTGGGGCAAAGATGCCGTCCCGCGCAAAGTGCAACGCAAAGAGTCGCTGATCTCCCACTATCTGGTGGTGTTCTGTGCCTGGCTGATTCGCTGGCGCAAGCCGGTGTTGCTGGTAACCCTGCCGCTGTTGGCGATGATGACGGTGTTCACGTTCAGGGTGGATATCGAAGACTCGGGCATTGCTTACTTCAAGAAGGACAGCCCGGTGCGGATGTCCGACGAGTTCATCAACCGGGCCGGCGTCGCGGGTACATCGCCGGGCTGGATCGCCTTCGACACCAAGACGCCGCGTGGCGCGCTGACCACTGAAACCGTGCAGTTCCTCGATCGTCTGGACCAGTTCATCAAGGCCCAGCCGAACGTGAGTTACACCTATTCGGTGGCGACCTACATCAAGCGCATGAACCTCGTGCTCAACGACATGAACCCTGCTTTCCTGCGGGTGCCGCAGGCGGTGGAGCAGGTGACGGTGGTCGATGATGACGGCAAACCGGAGACCTTCGATGTCGACGGCAATTCGCTCATCGAACAACACATCATGATGTTCGAGAACGGTGGCGGCACCGACTTGCAGAACGTGCTCAATGCCGATTACTCGAAGGCGGTGACGTTGTTCACCATGACGTCCTCCGTGGCGGGCGATTACCAGGCGATGCTCGACAAACTCGACGCCTGGCTGCTCATCAACAAACCGGCCAACCTGCAAGTCACCCATGCCGGCACGCCGTACATCTGGACCGGGGTGTTGCAGGAAATCACTCAGGGTCAGGTGCTGAGCTTCTCGCTGGCGTTGCTGGCGGTGACCTTGATGATGATGTTCTGGCTCAAGTCGGTACGCCTGGGCATCCTCGGCATGCTGACGTTGCTGACCACGTCGGTGACGGTGTACGGCTGCATGTACCTGTTGGACATCGAGTTGAACATCGGTACCACACTGGTGACGTTCCTGGTGGTGGGCGTGGTGGATTACGCCGTTCACCTGCTGTCACGGATCAAGATGCTGGTGCACAAGGGTATCGAGATCGACGAGGCCATCCTGACGGCCATGCAGGGCGTCGGGCGCTCGACGGTAGTCAACGTCGTGATCTTCTCGATGGGTTTTGTCGCGCTGCTGTTCTCCGCCTACAAACCTGTCATTGACCTGGGCGTACTGGTGATACTGGCGCTGTCATCCAGCGGCTTCATGACCATTCTGTTGGTTACGCTGATTTCGCCGTGGTTCTTTGCCTCGATTGTGCCGCAGCCAGCGGTGCAAGAGGGCGAGCAGCCGAGGGGTGAGGGCGTGCCAGGCTAAATCGCCGGGGCGCCTGCGTGCTGCAAAGGGCACGGGGCGCCATGGCCGTTCAGGAGCGGCGGTGCGGATTCAGCGGGCTTTTTCCAGGTGCTCGAATTGACATTGCATCTGAGCATCCTTGAGGCTCAGCTCAAACTCGACCAGGCCGTCATGCACTTGCTGCAAGGCCTGAATCTGCCCCATCAATTCCTGCTTTTTGTTATCGATGGCCTGCATGGCCAGATCCCAGGGCAGCTCCTGGCCACGATGGTCCTGCAGAATGGCCTGCATTTCCTTGAGTTTGAAACCGAGTTGCTGGGCGCATTTGATGAAGGTCAGCAGCTCGACGCTTTGCTGGCTGTAGATGCGGTATTTGCCTTCGCGTTGCGGGGGCGGCAACAGGCCGATTTCTTCGTAGTGTCGAATGCTTTTGACGGTGGTGCCCGACAGCTGGGCGGCTTTGCCGATGTACATGAAAGTCCCTTTTTTGACGCATCAGAAGCGAAAAGATGTCGCGCGCTCGTGCAGGCGCGCGACATCTTTGCACAAGCGTCAGGGGGCGGGAAGCGTGGTTGGACAAGGTGTCACAAGAGGGAGACTTGGCTGGGCAGCGCAGGGGCACGGCCCAACCGGGGCCGATCAGCGGCTGGCGACCGCCTGGACTTGCTTGAGCCAGGCTTCACGCTGTTCCGGCTTGGAGCCCAGTACCGGACCGAAGGTCAAGGTTTTCAGCGGTTTTATGCCGCAGAACTCCAGGGTGGTCTTGCGCATTTGGTGCAGGCCCGGCATGCGATACACCCAGCGGTAGTACCACGGCGGCGTGTCCATGGTCACCAGAAGGTGAGCCGTGCGGCCCTTGAGCAGCTTGTCCGGGAAGGGTGAGCCCTTGCGGTACTTGAAGGCAAAACCAGGCAGAAACACGCGGTCGAAGAACCCCTTGAGCAACGCCGGAATGCCGCCCCACCAGATCGGGTACACCAATGTCAGGTGTTCGGCCCAGGCAATGTCGTTTTGTGCGTCGATCAAATCGGGCTCAAGCAACTGGATCTGGTTATAGCCATCGTGCAGGACCGGATCGAACTTCAGGGTGTCCAGGCGCAGCAGACGTACCTCATGGCCTGCTTGCGTGGCGGCCTCGACATAACGTTCGGTCACCGCTCCGCAAAAGCTGTCGTTCGAAGGGTGGCCGAGGATTACGAGCATGCGTTTGCTCTTCATGACGAACTCCAGACAATGAAGTGCCAAGGGTAAAGTCTGCCCCTAACGGTAGAGTCAAGCCTTGCCGGTTACCGGTGGAACTGCTGGTCACCCAAGAGTCGAGTTAGATCACCGGCGAAGTGTTCGGCGTGACCGGTGGCAACTCGTTGCCCTGAGTAATCCGGATAAACCTTCGCGGCGCCGTGCAGTCAGTTTCAATAAGGGCCTGGACGTCCCAGGGCCAGGGAGGTGGCTGATGAAACTTGTCTGCCTGCTGCGTGGCTGCCAGTGGCGCAGCCTGCTGGTGTGTGAACTCGCCGGGCTTCACTGCCAGTGTTGCGATCGCTGTGGCGCGTTGCGCTACAGCCAGACCGGTCAACCCTTCGATACGTAGGAGCCGACCATGGCCCGGGCAATCTGGAAAGGCGCGATCAGCTTCGGCCTCGTGCACATCCCTGTCTCGCTTAACACGGCAGTGCGCAGCGAGCGTGTGGATTTCGACTGGCTGGACAAGCGCAGCATGGAGCCGGTCGGCTACAAGCGGGTGAACAAGGTCACCGGCAAGGAAATCGACAAAGAACACATCGTCAAGGGCGTGGAGTACGAAAAGGGTCGTTACGTGGTGATCAGCGAGGAGGAAATTCGCAAGGCCAGGCCCGAGGCGACCCAAACCATCGATATCTTTTCGTTCGTCGACGCCAGCGACATCCCGCTGCAGCAGTTCGACACGCCTTACTACCTGAGCCCCGACCGCCGTGGCGGCAAGGTCTATGCCTTGCTGCGCGAGACCCTGCACAGCACCGGCAAGGTGGCCCTGGCCACCGTGGTGCTGCACACCCGCCAGCACCTGGCACTGCTGCGCCCGCTGGAGGATGCCCTGGTGTTGATCACCCTGCGCTGGCCCGAGGAGGTGCGGGGGCTCCAGACGCTGGAGCTGGACAACAGCGTGACCCAAAGCAAGGTCGACAAGCGTGAGCTGGACATGGCCCGGCGCCTGGTGGAAGACATGAGCGGGGCCTGGACGCCTGACGAATACCATGATGCGTTTCGCCAGACCATCCTCGACCTGGTGGAGGAGAAGGCCAGCAAGGGCAAGATCGCGACCGTGAACAAAGGCGAGGGCACGACGGCCGAGAAGGGCGCGGACATCATCGACCTCACCGAGCTGCTCAAGCGCAGCCTCGGCGGCAAGACCAAGGCGAAGAAACCGGTGGCCAAGCGACCGCGCAAAGCGTCATAGCCAATTGCACATTCGCTACGGTAGCTGGCCTTCCAGTCCCCTCAGGTAATCCCCGAAGCCCTGGCGTGCGCGGCTGTCCCGCCGGCTGCTGGTGGCCACGCTATGCGCCGCTGTCCAGACGATCTGCGCACCGCTGGCCTCGAGGGCCAGCACCAGCTGCACATCCTCGTGGGCCGGCAAGGGCTGGAAACCGCCGACGCGTTCATAGGCCTTGGTGCATACCCCGAGGTTGGCGCCATGGATATGCCGGTGCCCATCCCGGGCCTGATAACGGCTGAGGTAGAGCTGGCGCAAAGCGGCATTCTGCCAGGGCTGCCAGCGCTCGATATGCACCGTGCCGCATACCGCATCCGCATGCCATTGCAGCTGTGACACCAGCCAGTGCCCTGGCACACGGCTGTCGGCATCGGTGAAGGCCAGCCACTGGGCGCCGCGCTCGATCATCCATGCCGCGCCCAGACGCCGGGCGATGCCGACGTTGCCGGCCTCCAACGCCAGGGTATGCACCCCATGGAGACGGGCGATGCGCGCACTGGCGTCGACGCAGCGATCAAGCACTACCAGCACCTCCACCTCCAGGCCCGCCGCCTCGGCCTGCACCACCGCCCGTTTGACGGCGGCCAGGCAGTGCCCAAGACGACGGGCTTCGTTGTGGGCGGGAATGATGACGGCGATCATGGGCAGGTCTCGTCGAGGCTCACGACAGTGGGCTGACACGACCAGTATTCGAGCAGGAAGTCAGCCTCCTCATGGCGCAGCAGCGGATAAAGCGGCAGGTGCCTGGCCAGCAGGGCATGCACCTCGCGGCCATCCTGCGGGCAGCCGGCGATGGGATGGCGCCAGTGGCAGGCCAGCAGACCGCCGTCATGGGCCAGGCTGGCCACCGATTGCTCGATCACTTGCAGCCAGTCGGTGGGGCCAAGGTAATAGCCGATCTCGCTGAGCACGATCAGGTCGAACTGACCACCCGGCCAGTCGCCTGGCAGGTGACCCTGTTCGACGCGGGCATGGTCCATGCCTGCGAGACGCTGGCGGGCCAAGGCCACGGCCGTTGCGTCGAGGTCCTGGCACAGCAGGTCGGCACAGCGCTCTGCCAGCAGGACGCTCAGCTCGCCGTTGGCGCAGGCCGGCTCGAATACGCGTTCATAGCATTGCCGCGGCAGGCTGGCCAAGGCCAGGTCGCGCTTGCGTCGTTCGTACCAGCGGGTACGAAAGGCCCAAGGGTCATCGCTGTCGGCATACAAGTCGGCGAAGTACTGTGCGTCGAGGCTCATGGCGACTCCATTGACAGGAAGACCAGTTCGAAGGGTTGCAGCAGGCAGGCTTGCAGCTGCTCGGGCACTACCGGCGGATGATCGCCATCGGGTTGCAACTGGCTGGCGTGGGCGGCCAAGGCCTCGCGTTTGCGCGCCAGGCGCGCTTCGTCGAGCTGCAGGCGGTGTGCTTGGGGCCAGGGCAGGCGCGGATCGTCGGGTGCGGCCCAATGCCAGGCCCACACCGGTGCTTCGGCCAGTTGCACACGGCGCGCTTGGGCCGCCCGGGCACAGGCACGTCCTGCCGCCTCATGATCGCAGTGCCCGTCGCCGCGCCAGGTGGTCAGCAGCAGGTCGTCGGGCTGGAGCAATTGCGCCAGGTGGGTGACCAGGAAGGCTTCATCATGGGGCAGGGCGCCATCTTTGAGGTTGAGCCGTCGCCAATCGAGGCGGTTGAGGTCCAGGCCCAGCAGCTGCAAGGCATGCCGGCTTTCCAGCGGACGCTGATGACGCAGGCGACGCTCGGTCCACTGCGAGGAATGCGGATGGCTGCCCTCGCCATTGCTGGCAGAAATCAGCAGCACGTCCTGTTCACGGCCTTGGAAGCTGGCCAACAGGCCGCCGGCCATGAGGATCTCGTCGTCCGGATGCGGCGCCAGCAGCACCAGCCTTCTGCCGGGCGGGCATAGCCGGTCGGGCTTCAGCCAGGTTGCGCGGGCCAGCTGAGTGGACTGCTGCCAGGCGCTCCATGGCGTGCCGGTGGCGGTCTGTATCAGGTTCTGGCTCATAGTTGCCATACGCTTGCCGGCGAGCCGGTCAGTTGCTGGCCCAGCTCGGCCAGGTCGCGCTCTGCGTGGCTTTGGCGCAGGTATACCGGCAGGTCGGCACTGAGCCGGGCGAAATGGCTGCTGCGACAGAACGGTGTGGCGCCGAGCGCACGGCCGACATGCCGGATGACCTGCTCGACCGCTTGCTCGACCTGGGCGCGGGTGCGGCGCACTTGCAAGCTGGCGTCGTCGCGAGGGTGCTGGTCGATCCAGGCGGCGCATTCGCGCAGGGCGGCGCGGGCCCCGAACAAGGCAGCATCGACCGCGCCCAGGTGGGCATCGGCGTGTGGGTCGGGCCGGGGCTTGCGACAGTGTTCGCGCAGGTATTGCGCCAGGGCTTGCGCTGCGCCATACCAACAGGCGGCGATGCCCGCGCCGCCCTGCCAGAATCCCGGGCGGGCCAAGTATTGGCCGGGCGTGCCGATGGCCAGCCCCGGCGAATTGTCGAACTCGAGGGTGACACTGGTGGTGCTGGCCATGCCAACGGCCCGCCAGTGATCGACCTGGATACGCTGGCTGGGATGGGACCGCTCGATGGCGACCAATTGCGGCTGGTCGCTTTCCCAGGCGGTCACGAGCGCGCGGTCGATCTGCAACGCCCCCGAACACCAGGCCTTGCGGCCTCGCAGGCGAACCCGCTCGCCGTCCTGGGCGACGATGTGGGTGCGGGCATCCGGTGGCTCCGCAGCCCACACGCCCCAGATCCCTTCGCCGGCATGATGAGCGGCACCGCACTCGGCGAGAATCGCCAAGGCGTCGGTATGGCCCTCATAGAGCTTGGCCAGGCTGAGATCGCAACCGGCGACCCGTGCCAGAGCCCGCCAGCGGTCGAGAGTTCGCCCCTGGCCCGGCAGGGGGAGCAGGTCGAGGTGATCGGCTTGCAGCGCATGCAGTAGCTCCAGCAGCAGGGTATCGAGGTCAATGGCCCGCGGTCGCCCGCTGAAACGGCACAACAGGTGATCGAGGTTGCTCAGGTCGAAGTCCTGGATGTTGCTCATGGGCTCGGCGCTCCTTGGGTGTTCTTCTTCCCGTCACGCAGGTTCGGCCATCGTTCCATCAGTCGATCCCCAGTTGCTTGCGCATACGTACGGTAATCGACTGACGGGTCCTGGCCATTTCGGCCCACGGATCGTCCACCTCGGCAAGCCGTGCCTGCAGGTTGCCGATGTGCCATTGGTTGGCGCCATTGAGCTGGCTCAGCTCTTCGCGCCAGATCGGCACCGATACCGGCAGGCCCTCGCGGGCCCGCAGCGAGTAGGCGGCGACCGTGGTGGCGCCCTTACCGTTACGCAGGTAGTCGATGAAGATCCGTCCGATCCGATTCTTCGGGCCGGACACCGCGCTGAGGCGATCGGGGAACAGCCCGGCCATGTGTTCGACCAGGGCATGGCTGAAGTCCTTCACCTCGTCCCACCCCGCGCGCCGGGTCAGTGGCACGACGAGGTGCATGCCCTTGCCGCCGCTGGTCTTGAGAAATACCTTCAAGCCCAGCTCATCGAGCAGGGTAAGGGTCAGCTGGGTGGCCTCCAGCATGGCTTTCCAGGGCAGCGCGGGATCAGGGTCCAGGTCGAGGACGAAGCGGTCGGGCTTGTCGAAGTCCTTGGTGGTGGCATTCCAGGTGTGCAGTTCCAGCGTGTTCATCTGCACCGCGCCCAACAGGCTGTCGGCGCGGTTGAGCACCATGGCCGTCTGGCCGGCCTGGGCCTTGCTGTAGCTGAGCACGTGGGGGATATGCAGCTGGCCGGGGTTTTTCTGGAAGAACAGCTCGCCGGCCAGGCCATCCGGTGCCCGAACCAGGGCTACAGGCCGATCCTTCAGCTGTGGCAGCAACCAGTCGGCGACTTGAGCGTAGTACTGTGCGACCTGGCGTTTGGTGGCACCGGTGGTTGCGTCGACCACGCGGTCGGGGTGGGTCAGGCGCAGGCTGCCCAGGGCCTCGGTTTTTGTCTGTACTGCGCGCTTGACGGGCATTGCCTGCTCCAGGTCGATGGCGGTGGCGGGTTTGTCGTCGCGCAGGCCGTGGAACACCGCGTGGCGCACGATGCCTTCGCGGGTCATCTGGGCATAGGCGACTTCGGCCAGCAGCTGTGGCTTGAGCCAATGCACGCCGCGCGCTTCGGCGCCGGTGGGAGGGTTGGGCAAGGGCGGTTTGGCGGTCTGCAGCGGCTTCAGGCGAGCGAGGATGCTGTCCAGGGTGGCGGCGCTGAAGCCGGTGCCGACCTTGCCGGCGTAGCGCAACTGGCCGCTGTCGTGGTCATGCAGGGCCAGCAGCAGGGCGCCGAAACCGTGGCGGCTGCCCTTGGGCTCGGTGTAGCCGACGATCACGAACTCCTGGCGCTGCTTGCATTTGAGCTTGATCCAGTCGCTGCTGCGCCGGCACGCATAAGGGCTGTCGGCACGTTTGCCGATCAGCCCTTCGAGTTCCAGCCGGCATGCGCTGTCGAGCAGCGAGTCGACCGGTTCCTTGAAATCGGCGGAGTACCTGAGCAGCGGCGAAGCGTTGGCGTCCAGCAGCTTGGCCAGGGTAGCGCGACGCGCCTGTAGTGGCAGTTCGCGCAGGTCCTCGCCTCCCAGCCAGGGCAAGTCGAACAGGTAATAGGTGATGCGTTCGTCGTGCTCGGTGTCGAATGCGTTCTGCAGGGCCTGGAAGTCGGCCACACCGTTGTCGCCGGCCACCACCATCTCGCCGTCCAGCCATGCTGCGTCGAGCCCCAGCGCCTTGAGCGCCTCCACCTGGCGGGGCATCTTGGCGCTCCAGTCGTGGCCATTGCGGGTGAACAGGCGTACGTCATCGCCGTCGAGGCGGGCCAGAATCCGGTAGCCATCGAACTTGACTTCGTAGCGCCAGTCGCCGCTGGGTGGGGAATCGACCAAGGTAGCCAGTTGCGGCTGCAGCGCGTTCGGCAGGGCTTTGCGGCCGGCCTTGGGCTTGCGTGTGGCGGTGCTCGCCTTGGCGGGGCGCCGTGGCGGCAGCGTACGCTCGCTCAGCACGCTGTCTGGCAGGGCTTCGACGATGCTGTAGTCGGTTTCTTTGCGCGCCTGCCCGTCATGGGACTTGACCAGCATCCACTGCTCTTTCTTGCCGGCCAGGTGGGTGCGGAACAGATTCCACACCCCCGACAGCTTCTCGCCCTGCAGGCGAAAGCGCAGCTTGCCCTTGGCATAGGCTTCGCGCGGGTCGCCTTCGGGTTGCCAGATCCCGCGGTCCCAGACGATCACCTCGCCGGCGCCGTAGTGCCCTTCGGGGATGCGTCCTTCGAAATCGGCGTAGTCCAGCGGGTGATCCTCCACATGCACCGCCAAGCGCCGGACCTTGGGGTCGAGGGAGGGCCCCTTGGGGATCGCCCAGCTCTTGAGCGTGCCGTCGAGTTCCAGGCGGAAGTCGTAGTGCAGGTGGCTGGCGTCGTGCTTCTGGATGCAGTACCGCAGCGCATGGGCCGAGCGGGGGCGGGCGCGTTGGCCCGCTGGCTCGGGTGTGGCGTCGAAGTCGCGCTTGCGCTGGTATTCCTGCAGGGGCTTGGCCATGAGGTGCTCCGGGACGGTTCGCGGGTCTCAGGATTGGGAGGCAGCGGCGCGGTGCGGAGTTCAAAAAAAGCGCGGGGTGGTGCCTTTGAAGAAACTCTGAATCATTTCTTCGTGGGGGCAGTCGACCGTATGAAACCCACTGACGGAGAAGGTTCATGTCTAAACCCGATGACCCAAGACCGCAGATTGAGATCGACGACACGGAGGACCGCATGGGCAGTGTCCATGAACTGGATTTCAGCGAACGCCGCGATGAACGCCAGGGGCGTGTCGGCGACCAGCGCCTGGCGCGCGAGATCGCCGAGGACTACCCGCCGCGGCGTGTCGCGCAAAGCGGCATGACCGGCGGCGAGACCCTGAGCGGGAGCCTGCACGAGGACAATGTCAGCCTTGATGACCTGGGCCCCGAGACGCTGTTTGATGAAACCGATGCCTGGGACGCGGATGAGTCTGGGACGGCAGGCGGCCCGGCAGATATGACCCTGCGCCAGGTGGAGGCCCACGAGATCGGTGGCGGCATCGGCCTGGACGAGGCCGAATTGGCCCGCTCCGCGCCGCTGGACGGCGAGCAGTGGAGCGATGACGTGGTGCCCGATGACGACAGGAGAGAACCCTGATGAACGAGCAACGCTGTTCTTGCAACCACTGTTCCTGCACCGTGGATGCCAATGCCGTGGTTCAGGATGGCAAGGCCTATTGCTGCGAGGCCTGTGCGGTGGGCCATCGTGATGGCGAGCCTTGTCGTATGGCCGACTGTAAATGTGGTGAGCTGACCCAGCCGAAGGAAAGTTCTGTTGATAATGCGCTGGATGAAACATTCCCGGCGAGTGATCCTATTTCACCGTAAGTTCCCTTTCTCTCCATGGCCCTTTCGCTGGTATCTTCGGCGAAGGGCCAATCAATATATCGCTGTGCCCACGGTTCAATAGCAACTCTGCTGATCTTGATCTTGATCTTGATCTTGATCTTGATCTTGATCTTGATCTGCTTTTGATCTTGCTTCTAAGCGCGCAATAGTCCAGGCAACACAAATTGCGACTTCAGGAGGCCGAGTGGAGGTGACTGTAGGGCCCTGGTGCGCAGCACCCTTCGGCGTTAGCCGAAGGCGCGAGATGTAGACTTGCGCAGCAAGTCGTAGGCCGCGCGGGCCCGGAAGGCACCGGAGCGAGGGGACCCCGGAGCGCAGCGCAGGGGCCGTATGATGGGA
>NZ_JBDJLM010000064.1:0-30619 GCF_039673365.1 Pseudomonas sp. TWI923
GGCCGGCGGCCCCCCACTTGATGCCACCCCCGTGGGGGGCGGGGTTTCGCGGGCGATGGGCCGCATAGCGGCCCCTGCTTTTCAGCGATTCAGGAAGGCCAGCAGGTCTTCATTGAGCTGCTGCGCATGGGTCACGGCAAAGCCATGGGGCGCCCCTGCGTACACCTTCAGCTCGGCACCGCGGATCAGCTCTGCAGCTTTCCTGCCAGTGCTCTCGAACGGCACGATCTGGTCGTCGTCACCGTGGATGACCAGGGTCGGCACGTCGATCTTGGCCATGTCCGGGCGGAAATCGGTTTCGGAGAAAGCGGTCACGCAGTCCAGGGTGCCTTTGATCGACGCCAGCAACGCAATGTTCAAGGTCTGGGTCTGCACGCCCTGGGACACCTGCTGGCCATGGTTGATGCCATAGAAGGGCGTGGCGAAGTCGGCGATGAACTGCGCCCGGTCTGCCCGCAGGCCGGCCTTGATGCCGTCGAAGACCGCACTGTCGACACCGTCCGGGTTGTCGTCGCGCTTGCCGAACACCGGCGTTACCGCACCCAGCAACACCAGGCCGGCGATGCGCTCGCTGCCGTGCCTGGCGATATAACGGCTGACGTCGCCACCGCCCATGGAGAAGCCCACCAAGGTCACCTCGCGCAGGTCGAGGTGTTCGATCAACTGGGCGATGTCATCGGCGAAGGTGTCGTAGTCATACCCGCTCCAAGGCTGGCTGGAGCGCCCGAAACCCCGGCGGTCGAACGCGATGGTGCGGTAGCCGCGGCTGGCCAGGTACTCCATCTGCGAATCCCACATGTCGGCGTCCAGTGGCCAGCCATGGCTGAACAGGACGGGTTTGCCACTGCCCCAGTCCTTGTAGTGGATCGAGGTGCCATCGCGGGTAACGAGTGTGCTCATGTCGGTATCTCCTGAAATTCGAGTGAGGCAGTGAGAAAACTTTCAGCCACGCAGCCAGGCGGCGCAGCGGCGGGTCACCCAGGGCATGATGTAGAACACCACGGGCAGGATGACGAACAGGTTGCTGATCAGGTTGCCGCTGATCGGGCCGCCCAGCAGCGGGTAGCGGGCGAACAACGGCGCCAGCAGTTGCGGGATCAGCAGGGTCATGGGGCAGATCACCAGGTAGGTCAGCACGGCCTGCTTCCAGCGCGGCGGTGGCGCGGCGCGGGTGCTGGGTGGGGTGAACCAGAACTCCGGGTCGTCATGCACCTGGGTCTGGTCGCCCTCTTCAAGCAGTGGCAGTACTTCGCTGACCAGCGCCTGGCGCTCGGCCGAGTTGACCCAGGCCTGCAGCAGGTCGGCGTCGGCGAACCGCACGATGGTGGTGAACTGCCGGCCACCGTCGTCCGGGCGGATCACGTTGACGTCCAGGTGGCCCGGCTGCTGGCGTGCGGTGCTCACCGCATGCTTGAGCCAAGCCTCGTAGGGCGCCAGCGCCTGGGCGCGAACCTTGTGCTGGATCACCAGCGTGACGACGTTGCGGTTGTGCGGAGTGTTCATCGGCGGGCCCTGGCGTGAGCTGCGTTGACTGGGTGACCTGGCGCCACTGGGGCGCCAGGCGACTGGCGGGTTACTTGCCGGCGGTCAGGGTGTTGTAGCTGGTCATCAGGTTGCGGTAGTCAGGGATGTGGTTGCTGAACAGCGCGGCCAGGCCTTCAACGTCGTTGCGCCAGTCGCGGTGCAGCTCACAGGCCACGCCGAACCAGGTCATCAGTTGCGCGCCGGCCTGGCTCATGCGGTCATGCGCCGCGTCGCGGGTCATTTCGTTGAAGGTGCCGGAGGCGTCGGTCACCACGAACACTTCGAACTCTTCTTCCAGGGCCGCCAGCGCCGGGAAGGCCACGCATACCTCGGTTACCACGCCGGCGATGATCAGTTGCTTCTTGCCGGTGGCTTTCACGGCCTTGACGAAGTCTTCGTTGTCCCAGGCGTTGATCTGGCCAGGGCGGGCGATGTACGGCGCGTCGGGGAACAGGGCCTTGAGTTCCGGTACCAGCGGGCCGTTGGGGCCTTGCTCGAAGCTGGTGGTGAGGATGGTCGGCAGGTTGAAGTACTTGGCCAGGTCGGCCAGGGCCAGCACGTTGTTCTTGAAGCGGTCCGGCTCGATGTCGCGCACCAGCGACAGCAGGCCAGCCTGGTGATCCACCAGCAGTACGGCGGCGTCGTCTTTGTTCAGGCGGTTGTATTTGAAGTTAGCCATGGTCGTGCTCCTTAGGGTGTGTCGTTCACTGGGTGGGGTGTTTCGCGTTGATGAGCAAAGATTAGATTCATCACCTTTGGCGCGGTAGACTGCAAAAATTGCCTCTAGCGTTCTATTTGGTGAACGATCAATGGAAGACCTCAACTCCCTGTACTACTTCACCCAAGTGGTGGAGCACGGCGGCTTCGCCCCGGCCGGGCGGGCGCTGGACATGCCCAAGTCCAAGCTCAGCCGGCGCATCGCCGACCTGGAGGAGCGCCTGGGCGTGCGCCTGCTGCACCGCACCAGCCGGCACTGTTCGCTGACCGAGATCGGCCAGGCCTACTACAACCGTTGCCTGGCCATGCGCGTGGAGGCCGAGGGCGCCGCCGAAATCATCGAGCGCAACCGCAGCGAGCCGCGCGGGCTGGTGCGCATCAGTTGCCCGACCACCCTGCTCAATTCCTGGGTCGGGCCGATGCTCACCCGCTACATGCTCAAGTACCCACAGGTGGAGCTGTTCATCGAGAGCACCAACCGCCGCGTCGACTTGCTGCACGAAGGCTTCGACCTGGCGCTGCGGGTGCGCTTCCCGCCGCTGGAGAACACCGACATGGTGATGAAGGTGCTGAGCAACAGCACCCAGTGCCTGGTCGGGCACCCCGCGTTCCTCGAACAGCTGCCGGCGGGCTTCGACCCGCAGCAACTGGGCACGCTGCCCAGCCTGCACTGGGGCGGCGCCCAGCGCGAATACCAGTGGGAGCTGTTCCAGGGCGAGGACCAGCAGCACAGCCTGGTCATCCCGCACACGCCGCGCATGGTCAGCGACGACCTGTTTGCCCTGCGCCATTTCGTGGTGGCCGGGGTGGGCATCGCCCACCTGCCACGGGTGGCGGTGCGTGAGGACCTGGCGGCGGGCAGGCTGGTGGAGCTGCTGCCGCAATGGCACCCGCGCTGCGGCATCGTCCATGCGATCTTCCCGTCACGGCGCGGGTTGTTGCCGTCGGTGCGCGCGCTGATCGACCACCTGGCCGAGGAATTCGCCACCAGCGACATGGCCTGACGGCGCGGGTCTGGCGCGAGGATGAACAACTTTTCATCTTCGCCTGCGGTCAGGCCCGGTTGACGGCAGGGGGAGGGCAGGGCGTATATTGATAGTTAGCAAACTATGAATATCCTCGGTTCCTCTTATGTCACTTGACGCTCTGCACATGAAAATTAGCAGCGGCATGGTCGTGGCCGCCCGGCATTGGCGTCGCCTGTGCCAGGGCGCCTTGACCGGCTATGGCATCTCCGAAGCCTGCGCCGTGCCGTTGCTGATGATCGTGCGCCTGGGCGATGGCGTGCACCAGGTGGCGGTGGCCCAGGCCGCCGGCCTGGAAAGCCCGTCGCTGGTGCGCCTGCTCGACCAGCTGTGCAAGGCGGGCCTGGTGCTGCGCAGCGAGGACCCGCTGGACCGCCGTGCCAAGGCCCTGAGCCTGACCGCCACGGGCCGCGCCCTGGCCGAGTCGATCGAAGGCGAACTGGTGCGCCTGCGCCGCGAATTGCTGCAGGGCATCGACCAGGCCGACCTGGAAGCCACCCTGCGGGTGATCCGGGTGTTCGAAGACGCGGGCCTCACCCCATGAGCGGCTTCTTCAGCTCGGTGCCCCCGGCCCGCGACTGGTTCTACGGCGTGCGCACCTTCGCCGCGTCCATGATCGCCCTGTACATCGCCCTGCTGATGCAGTTGCCGCGCCCGTACTGGGCGATGGCCACGGTGTATATCGTCTCCAGCCCATTCCTCGGCCCCACCACCTCCAAGGCGCTGTACCGTGCACTCGGCACACTGCTGGGCGCGGGTGCGGCGATCTTTTTCGTGCCGCTGCTGGTGCAGTCGCCGTTGCTGCTGAGCATCGCCGTCGCGCTGTGGACCGGCACCCTGCTGTTCCTCTCGCTGAACCTGCGCACCGCCAACAACTACGTGCTGATGCTGGCCGGCTACACGATGCCGATGATCGCCCTGGCCGTGGTCGACAACCCGCTGGCGGTGTTCGACGTGGCCTCGTCCCGGGCCCAGGAAATCTGCCTGGGCATCGTCTGCGCGGCGGTGGTCGGCGCGGTGTTCTGGCCGCGCCGGCTGGCGCCGGTGGTGGTGGGCGCGACCGGCAGCTGGTTCAGCGAGGCGATCCGCTACAGCGATACCTACCTGGCCTGCGAAGCCAGCGCCGACAAGGTCGGCGGCATGCGCGGGGCGATGGTTACCACTTTCAACTCGCTGGAGCTGATGATCGGCCAGCTCGGCCACGAAGGCGCAGGCCCGCACACCTTGAAGAACGCCCGCGAACTGCGCGGGCGGATGATCCACTTGCTGCCGGTGATCGACGCCCTCGACGACGCCCTGATCGCCCTCGAAGGCCGCGCCCCTGTGCAGTTCGCCCAGTTGCAGCCGGTGCTGACGGCCGCCCGCGAATGGCTCAAGGGCACCGCCGACAGCGCCTCGGTGGCCCGCTGGACCGCCCTGCACGAGCAGATCGACCGCCTGCAACCCGGCGCCGCCGCCCTCGACCAGCGCGCCGAGCTGCTGTTGTCCAATGCGCTCTACCGCCTGACCGAGTGGGCCGACCTGTGGCAGGACTGCTGCACCCTGCAGCACGCCCTGCGCAGCGACGACGCCAAGCCCTGGCGGGCGGTGTATCGGCACTGGCGGCTGGGCCGGCTGACCCCCTTCTTCGACCGTGGCCTGATGCTCTACTCGGTGTTCTCCACCGTCACCGCCATCGTCGTCGCCTGCGGCCTGTGGATCGGCCTGGGCTGGAACGACGGCGCCAGCGCGGTGATCCTCGCCGCGGTGTCGTGCAGTTTCTTCGCCGCCATGGACGACCCGGCGCCGCAGATCTACCGGTTCTTCTTCTGGACCTTGATGTCGGTGATCTTCTCCAGCCTGTACCTGTTCCTGGTACTGCCCAACCTGCATGACTTCGCCATGCTGGTGCTGGCCTTTGCCGTGCCGTTCATCTGCGTCGGCACCCTCACCGTGCAGCCGCGTTTCTACCTGGGCACCTTGCTGACCATCGTCAACACCTCGACCTTCATCAGCATCCAGGGCGCCTACGACGCCGACTTCTTCACCTTCCTCAACGCCAACCTGGCGGGGCCGGTGGGGCTGCTGTTCGCCTTCCTCTGGACCATCGTGGTGCGCCCGTTCGGCGTGGAGCTGGCGGCCAAGCGCATGACCCGCTTCGCCTGGCGCGACATCGTCGAGATGACCGCGCCGGCCACCCTCGCCGAACACCGCCAGGTCGGCGTGCAGATGCTCGACCGCCTGATGCAGCACCTGCCGCGCCTGTCACAGACCGGCCAGGACAGCGGCGTGGCGCTGCGCGACCTGCGCGTGGGGCTGAACCTGCTCGACCTGCTGGCCTACCTGCCGCGCGCTGGCAGCCAGGCCCGCGAGCGCCTGCAGACGGTGATCGAAGAGGTCGGCGGCCACTACGCCGCCTGCCTGCGCGCCGGCGAACGCCTGCATGCCCCGGCAGCGCTGCTGCGCAACATGGAGCGGGCGCGCCTGGCGCTGAACCTGGACGAACTGTACGAGCGCGGCGATGCCCGCACCCACCTGCTGCATGCCCTGAGTGGCCTGCGCCTGGCCCTGTTGCCGGGGGTGGAGGTGATGCTCGAACCCACTGAACAAACGCAACTGCCCCCCGGCCTCGATGGAGCGCCCCTGTGATAGGTGAACTGGATATCAGCGGGGTGTTCCTGCCCACGCTGCTGGTGATGATGTTTGCGACCTACCTGTTGTTCCTGGGGGTGCACGCGCTGCTGGTGCGCGTGCATTTCTACCGCCTGGTCTGGCACCGGGCGCTGTTCAACGTTGCCCTGTATGCCGTGCTGCTGGGCGCGGTCGACCACTTTTGCCGAAGCCTGATGCTGCCATGAAAAAACCTTTGCTGACCCTGGGCCGCGTGGTCCTGACCTTGCTGGTAGTGACCTTCGCCGCCGTGCTCGTGTGGCAGATGGTGGTGTACTACATGTTCGCCCCCTGGACCCGCGACGGGCACATCCGTGCCGACGTGATCCAGATCGCCCCGGATGTGTCCGGGCTGATCCAGAAGGTCGAGGTGCGCGACAACCAGACCATCAAGCGCGGCGACGTGCTGTTCACCATCGACCAGGACCGCTTCAGCCTGGCCCTGCGCCAGGCCAAGGCGACCCTGGCCGAGCGCCAGGAAACCCTGGCCCAGGCCTCCCGCGAGGCGCAGCGCAACCGCAAGCTGGGCAACCTGGTGGCGGCCGAGCAGCTGGAAGAGAGCCAGTCGCGCGAGGCCCGCGCCCGCTCGGCGGTCAATCAGGCCCAGGTGCAGGTGGACCTGGCCCAGCTCAACCTCGACCGTTCGGTGGTGCGCAGCCCGGTGGACGGTTACCTCAACGACCGCGCCCCGCGCGCCCACGAGTTCGTCAGCGCCGGCCGCCCGGTACTGTCGGTGGTCGACAGCGCCTCGTACCACGTCGATGGCTATTTCGAAGAGACCAAGCTCGGTGGCATCCACATCGGCGATGCCGTGGACATCCGCGTGATGGGCGACAATACCCGCCTGCGCGGCCGGGTCGAAAGCCTGTCCGCCGGCATCGAGGACCGCGACCGCAGCAGCGGCGCCAACCTGCTGCCCAACGTCAACCCGGCGTTCAGCTGGGTGCGTCTGGCCCAGCGGATTCCGGTGCGCATCACCTTCGACGAGGTGCCGGCGGACTTCCGCATGATTGCCGGGCGCACTGCCACGGTGTCGATCATCGAGGGCCAGCGCCCATGAAGCAGCTGATCCTGGTGGGGCTTAGCCTGTCCCTCGGCGCCTGCATGATGGTCGGGCCCAACTACCAAGTGCCCAAGGACGCCGCCGTGCAGCGCAGCGACCTCAACGGCCCGTTGCGCCAGGATGCCGACAGCGTGGTGTCGGCACCGGTGCCCGAGGACTGGTGGCAGCTGTACCAGGATCAACGCCTCAACGAACTGGTGCGCCAGGCCCTGAGCGCCAACACCGAATTGCGCGTGGCCGCCGCCAACATCGCCAAGGCCCGTGCCCAGGTGGAAGTGGCCGAGTCCCAGGGCGGTTTCAATGGCGGCATCAAGGCCGGTGCCCAGCGCTTGCAGGAGTCCGGCGAAGCCTTCCTGCTGCCGGAGAAAGTGCCGGTGGCCAATATCGGCGAGGCGCTGCTGAGCGTCAGCTACCAGTTCGACCTGTGGGGCACCTTCAAGCGTGGCACCGAGGCCGCCAAGGCCAACGCCGACGCGGTGCAGGCCGCTGCCGACACCGCACGCATCACCTTGGTGGCCGATGTGGTCAAGGCCTACACCCAGGTGTGTTCGGCCAACGAGGAGTACCACATTGCCCGTGAGTCGCTGGAGCTGCAGCAGCAGGGCGTGCAACTGACACAGCGCTTGCGCGACGCTGGCCGCGGCGACGAGACCCAGGTCACCCGCTCGCAGACCCAGTTCAAGTCGCTGCGGGCAGAACTGCCGCGCTTCAAGGCCGAGCGCGAAACGGGCCTGTACACCTTGGCTGCGCTGCTGGCCAAGCCGGTCGAGCAGTTGCCGGCGGGTACTGCCGATTGCGCCGAGCTGCCGCACCTTGCGCAGTTGATCCCGGTGGGTGATGGCGCCGCCTTGCTCAAACGCCGGCCCGATGTGCGTCAGGCCGAGCGCCAGTTGGCGGCAGCGACCGCGAATATCGGCGTGGCCACTGGCGCGCTGTACCCGGATATCAGCATTGGTGCACAGGTGGGCACCATTGGCATTCTTGAAAACCTCGGTGAGCCGTCCACCAACCGTTGGGGCTTTGGCCCGCAGATCAGTTGGAACATCCCCACCAATGGCACCCGTGCGCGCATTCGCATGGCCGAGGCCTCGACCCAGGCGGCGTTGGCGCAGTTCGATGGGGTGGTGCTGAACGCCATTCGTGAGACACAGACGCGGCTGGCGCAGTACAGCGCCTTGCTCGATCGGCGTGATGCGCTGGCTGAGGCTGAGCGTTCGGCGAAAGAGTCGGCGGACCAGACGCATCTGCGTTATCAGGTGGGGCGTGAGTCGTTCCTGGCTGATCTGCAGGCGACGCGGACTTATACCGATGTACGGGCGCAGCTGGCCGCGGCGAATAGTCAGGTGGCGATGGGGCAGATTGGGGTGTTTCTGGCGTTGGGTGGGGGGTGGAAGGGTAGTGGCAAACCTTGAGGGAAAATCGCTGGCAAGCCAGCTCCCACAGAGATCACTGCAGCCCTTGTGGGAGCTGGCTTGCCAGCGATGGGGGCATCACTGAAACATCAGGTCCCACTCCTTTTTGCTCCAAGCGGACTCAACGCATTAGCCTGACCTGCCCAAAACAGGAGTAGGCACATGGACAGTCCCCATTCCAGCCAACTGAGGCGTGGCCGTTTCTCAGAGCCCGGTAGGCTCTATCTGCTGACCACCAAGACCCTGAACCGGGCACCGTACCTGGCCGACTTCCGCTCGGCCCGGCTGTTGATCGCGCAGTTGCGTGTCGCGGAGGCGGAGGGCATCGCCCGATCACTGGCCTGGGTGGTGATGCCGGATCATTTTCACTGGCTCGTGGAACTTGGACGCGGGGACCTGAAAACGCTGATGCGACGGATCAAGTCGCGCAGTACCCGGATGATCAATGGCTATCAGGGGCGTGCGGGGCGTCTTTGGCAGTAGGGGTTTCATGATCGCGCGTTGCGGCGGGAAGAGGATGTGCAGGCTGTTGCGCGCTACATCGTCATGAATCCCAAGCGGGCAGGGTTGGTTGAGCGGGTTGGAGACTATCCCCATTGGGACGCCATCTGGCTCTGAGCAGTTGCCTGTGTTGTCAGTGCTGGCCCAATGGCCCTTATCGCATCAGGGCCGCCAGGTGCCTGGCAGTTGATTGCATCAGGGCATGCAGGTGCTTGCCACAGCTCTTGTGGCGCCTATGAGATCGAGCGCCGCCCGCGCGGCGCATCGCTGGCAAGCCAGCTCCCACAGTTTGTTTCGGGCCAATTATTCCTGTGAAAGTACCGGCGCCTGCCTTGGTGCATGTCTTGAGTCATGCGCAGCGGCGGCAACGCCCACACAGAAACCGCGTCGTACCAAAAAGGCGGACAGTGATGAACATGCAGGAGTAATTGGCCCGAAACAGATGTGGGAGCTGCGGTTCGCCGCTGCGACTTGCCAGCGATGCGCCGCGCGGGCGGCGCTCGATCTCATAAGCGCTGCAAGGATCTCGGCGAGCACCTGGTGGCCTTGACGCGCTCCCCAGTCAGTTCAAAATCCGCGCCGGCTCATCCGGCGGCAGCTTGTCCCGCACCCGTGGCGGGCGTGGCTGGCCTGGCCCGACACCGCCCAACTGATCGGCCAACTGCTGCGCCACATCTTCCCCCAGCGCCTTCGACACTTCGCGCACCACCTTCGGGCGGTTCAGGCTCACGCGGCGGTCCTGGCTTTTCATCAGCTTGATGTCCTGCCCCTCACCCATGGCGGTGAACGCCGAGGTGATCTGCAAGGTGCGGGTATCGATCAGGCTGAAGTCGGCGGTCACGCTCAGCCCCAGCACCTTCGAATAACTGTCGGTGTGGTCCAGGGCGTTGACGTCCTCCTGGAAGTCGATGTCCGACAGGGTGCCGAACAGCACGTAGTCGGCGCCTGCAAACGCGCCGTTCTTGATCCGGCGGATCACGTCGTACACGTCTTCCTCGGCCTCGGCGGTGTAGGGCTTGCCCTGGATCAGCTCGAACATGCCGGTCTTGAGGATTTCGCCCTTGATGTCGCCGCCGAACTTGCGCAACTCAGCCTGCTGGATGTAGCTCTTGCTGCTTTCGTACTCGCTGTAGCTCGACGACTGGCTGGCGTTGTACATGCTCGACTGCCCGCTGTTGTGGGCGTTGACGCTGTGGATGTACTCCTGAACCTGCGCCTCGTAGGCCAGGTCGGTCACCGCCACCTTGGGGGCCGCCTGCGCGCCGAAGGCGCAGGCCAGGCCAATGATTGCCATCCATGCACGCATCGGTCAGCGCTCCGTGGTCTTGCGGATTTCTTTTTCGTCCATCCACTCGGCCAGGCCGCTTTCCACGTCGACCAGCTGCAGGCTGAACTTGTAGAACACGTCCTTGTAGTCGCTGCTGCGTTTGACGATGGAGCTGATCGAGCCTTCCAGGCGGTATCTGGCGGCGATCATGTTGCCGGTCTTGGCCACCGTGTTCTTCTTGTACAGGCCGCTCTGGTTCTGCAGCTTGAGCTGGTCGACCTGGCTCTGCATGTCGGTGTTGTCGCTGGCGAAGCGGGCGGTGCCGGACTTCATCAGCTGGGTCTTGATGGTGGTGGTGATCTCGCGGGTATCGATGTACTCGCTGGTCTTGTTCTTCACGTCGTACACCTGCACCACCGGGCGGCCGCGCAGCACGCCGGACTGGGCCAGGGAACGGGTCATGCTCTCGGCGATCATCTGCAGGTCGGTGGAGCCGAACTCGTTGGTGATCAGCTCGACCGCCTTGCTGTCGCCGTAGCTGATGTTCTTGCCGCCGAGGACCGGCGACGGGGTGCTGCAGCCGCTGACCAGGGCGATGGCGACGGCGGCGAGGGAAAGGCGTGCAAACATGCAGGGTGCTCCTGAAAGGGGTTACCGGGTGTGGGCTTCGAAGCGGAAGTCGGTGGCCTTGGGGGTCGGCGCGATGGCGGGCAGGAACTTGGCCTGCTTGCCATACAGCGGCAGGGCCTTCCAGCCTTCTTCGTCGGCCACGGGGAAGCCGCTGTCGTCCAGCCAGGCGAAGCGGTAGAACAGGGTCTGGTTGCTGCGGCTGGTGTTGTTCAGCGCCACGTTGACGGTGAGGAAGCCATTCTCGCGGGCGACCCGCATCTGATGGACTTCGATATCGTCCAACTGGCCCATGGTCACGACCTTGCTGGCGGCGGTTTCGGTGTTGGAGCAACCGGCCAGCAAGGCGGCGGTGAGCAGGGCGAGGCAGGTTCTGCGCATGTTCGATCCTTGAGGTTACTTGAGGCTGACCACGGTGGCGGCCGTGGTGGTGGGCGCGACCTGGACGGCCGGGCCGCTGGCGAACACCTGGTTGCCGACCACGCGCAGGCTGACCACCTGATAGGGGCGGTCGATCTTCACGTTGATCGAGGCCCCGCCCAGTACCGCCGGCAGGCTCAGTTGGTGCTCGCCGGGCTTCAGCCGCAGGCGGGCCACTTGGGTCTGGTCGGGCAGGGTGCGCCAGGTGCGGGTATCGGCATTCTCCAGCACCATCGACGCGATGCCGAAGATCAGGCCGGCCAGCGGGTCCTTCTCGTTCAGCTTCTTCTGCGCCAAGGTGCGCGAGACGGCGCGCGCGCTGGTGCGCAGGATGATGCCGGGCATGTCATCGCGCAAGGCCCGGCGCGACATGGCGCTGGTGCTGTTGAGCAAGGTCAGGGCCAGGGGCCTGCCGTCGAGCTGCAGGGCATCCAGGTGCGCGGTGGAGCGGTCTTCGCGAATGATCGGGAACGACAGCGGGGTAATCACCAGGTTTTCATCGATTACCAGGGGCAGGGGGATGCTCATGGAATCGCGGGCTGGCGCCAGGCCGCTCTGCACCACGAACAGCACGTCGCTCTCTGCCGGGGTGGCGCTGTTGCCGTCCAGCTGCAGCAGGGCCTGCTCCAGCAGCGGTGTTTTCGGGCGTAGCTCGGCGGCCATGCGGTAACCCGGCGCGGCCAGCCCTTTTTCGCCCAGGGCCTCGTAGACGAAGCCGGCCAGATAGTGGCTGAAGGCGCTCTGGTAGCTGTTCTTGAGGTTGACCACCTCGGGGGCGTCGAGGGTGGCGACCGGATAGCCCTTGAGGTCGGCGACTTCGGTCTTGATGCCGTCTTCCTGTGCCTGCTCTTCACGCTTGAGGTACGCCTTGTCGCGCAGCTCGGCGATGATCGCTTCGCGTTCGTGGCTCTTGCGGATCGCCACGCGGGCACCGTCGAAGTCGTTCTGGGCCAGCAGGTTCAGGGCCATCTGCGTGGTCAGCATGACTTTTTCGTAGTCGTAGCCTTCGTAGCGGCGGACCTTGTCGTTGACCACGTAGCTGCCGAACTGGCTGAGGTACTTGTCGGTGTCCAGGCGCACAGCCTCTTCCCACTGCACCACCACGCTGTCGGCCGAGCGCCAGGCTGCCTGGCTGCCTGCCAGGTCGCCCTTCGAGCGCAGCAGTTCACCTTTCTCCAGGTAGTAGAGCAGGTCCTTCTGTTCGCGGGTGTTGTGGCTTTCCAGCAGGGCCAGCGCGGCGTCGACATTGCCCGCGGCCAGTTGCTGGTTGGTTGCCTGCATTTCGCTGTCGTAGCTGCGAAACACCGAGCAGCCGCTGATTTGCAGGAGGGTGAAGAGGGTTGCCAGGATCAGGACGCGGGGTGCCATCGGAGGTTTTCATTCCCTGGAGCATGTTGCAGCCGCTGTAGCGGGGCGGCGGGGCCCTCTGGCCGGGCCAGATCCTTTGGGTAAAGGCACATTGATTGCCAATGGCTATTACGAATGGGCGGCATTATACGCAAAGTGGCGGCGTTTTAATGGCCATGTGCCTTTACTGCCCATGTGACAGGCCCGCCGTCGTAAAGATCCTGGCGAGGACGGCGAGGATGCCGGGAGATTTTGTAGCAAGATTTTTCATGAAATCTGCCCCTGAAGCTTGAGGGATACAGAGTGGAAGTGAACAATGTTCGCTTTCGTATTTACATCGAGACTGGCCATGAATTCCCGTTCCCGCCTGCTTGCCGTGCTGCTCGCCCCGGTGCTGCTGCTGTGCAGCGCCCTGGCGCAGGCAGAGGCCCCCGCCGATGCGACCAAGGCCCTGCATCTGCTGGACTACATTGGCGCCGATTACCCACCGACGGTGCGTGACGGCAAGGTGGTGGACACCAGCGAATACCGCGAGCAGCAGGAGTTCAGCGGGGTACTGGCCGAGCTGGTCAAGGGCCTGCCGGACAACCCAGAGCGCGCCGCGCTGGAACAGGGTGTGCAGGGCCTGCGCCAGGCCATCGAGCAGCGCCAGGAGGGTGCTGGTGTCGCCCGCCAGGCCCGCCAGCTGGGTGCCCGCCTGGCGGTGGCCTACGAGGTCAGCCAGGCGCCGATCATCACCCCCGACCCGGCCCGCGGTGCGGCGCTGTACGCGCAGAACTGCTCGATCTGCCACGGTGATACCGGGCTGGGTGACGGCCCGGCCGGCCTGGGCCTCGAGCCGCCACCGGCCAACCTGCGCAACGTTGCGCGGCTCGACCAGCTGAGCCTGTACGACCTGTACAACACCCTTGGCCTGGGGATCGAAGGCACCGAGATGCCGTCGTTCGCCGACCAGCTCGACGAGCGTCAGCGCTGGGACGTGGCGGCCTATATCGCCAGCTTCAGCGCCGACCCGCAGGTGGCCATGGGCGACAAGGCCTGGAACATTGCCGACCTGGCCCGCCAGACGCCCGCCGAAGTGGCTGAAAAAGAGGGCCCCGATGCCGTGGCGGCCTTCCGTGCCCAGCGTGCCAAGCCGCCGCAGGCCAAGCGTGGCCCGTCGCAGTTGCTCGACTACACCGCCAGCACCCTGGACAAGAGCCTGGCGGCCTACCGCGCCGGCGACCACGACCAGGCCTATGACCTGTCGGTGGCGGCCTACCTGGAAGGCTTCGAGCTGGTCGAAAGCTCCCTCGACAATATCGACGCCCAGGTGCGCAAGGACACCGAGAAGTCGCTGATGGCCTACCGTCAGTCGCTGCAGGACGGCTTGCCGCTGGCCCAGGCCGAACAGCGCCTGGACGCCGCGAAGGCCAAGCTCAAGCAAGCCTCCAAACTGCTGGGCAGCGATGGCCTGAGCTGGTCGCTGAGTTACATCTCCGGCCTGCTTATCCTGCTGCGCGAGGGTCTGGAAGCGATCCTGGTGCTGGCGGCGGTGCTGGCCTTCCTGCGTAACACCGGCCAGCAGTCGGCGGTGCGCAGCGTCAACATCGGCTGGGGCCTGGCGCTGGTCGCCGGCTTCGCCACCTGGGCCCTGGCGGCCTATGTGATCAACGTGGGCGGTGCCCAGCGCGAGCTGCTTGAAGGCTGCACGGCGCTGTTCGCCTCGGTGATGGTGTTGTGGCTGGGCGTGTGGATGCACGACCGCCGCCACGCCGCCGCCTGGCAGAACTACATCAAGAGCAGCCTGGTCAGCGGTGGCGGGCGTTTCGGTTTTGCCCTGCTGGCGTTCTTCTCGGTGTACCGCGAGCTGTTCGAAGTGATCCTGTTCTACGAAACCCTGTGGCTGCAGGCGGGACCTGCCGGGCACCAGGCGGTGCTGGCGGGCGGTGCCACGGCGCTGGTGCTGCTGGTGGGCCTGGCCTGGGTGATCCTGCGCGGCTCGGCGAAATTGCCGTTGGCGCTGTTCTTCAGCATTAACGCGGCCTTGCTGTGCGCGTTGTCGGTGATTTTTGCCGGGCATGGCGTCAAGGCGCTGCAGGAGGCCGGCGTGCTGGGTACACGGCCGGTGGCGTTCTTCGAGTTCGACTGGCTGGGCATTCATGCCGATGCCTACTCGCTGGGCGCGCAGGCGCTGGCGTTGCTGGCCATCGTGTTCCTGTATGGGCGTAGCCGGTTGGCCGAGAAGCGCCGGGCAACAGCCAACTGAAATTGGTGTTGGCTTCTTCGCGGGTAAACCCGCTCCCACAGGGACAGCGCAGACACAAGGATGACGCTGAACCTGTGGGAGCGGGTTTACCCGCGAAGAGGCCGAACCTGCGACAATCTCAGCCCGAGACACACAGGAACAACTCCCATGCGTATATGGATCGATGCCGACGCCTGCCCCAAGGCGGCCAAGGACCTGATCGTCAAGTTCGCCCTCAAGCGCAAGCTGGAGGTGGTGATGGTGGCCGGGCAGCCGCAGATCAAGCCGGCCTTCGCCTGCGTGCGGCTGATCGTGGTACCCAGCGGCATGGACGCGGCCGACGATTACCTGGTGGACAATGCCGTGCCCGGCGAGCTGGTGATCTGCAGCGACGTGCCGCTGGCCGACCGCCTGATCAAGAAGGGCGTGGCGGCGCTGGACCCGCGCGGGCGCGAGTTCGACGAGCGCAACATGGGCGACCGGCTGGCGGTGCGCAACCTGTTCACCGAGCTGCGCGAGCAGGGGCAGGTGGGCGGTGGCCAGGCACCTTATGGCGAGCGGGAAAAGCAGGCGTTTGCCAACGCGCTGGATCGAATCCTCGGCCGTTTGGCCAAGCGCTGATCACATGGCGCTGTCGCAGGCGATCAGTTGCCTGACCAGCCCCTGCGCCAGTTGTGACAAGCCATACCCCACCCGGCTGACCACCCCATAGCGGGTGTAGCATGCCTCTTCCTGCTCGGGCGCCAGGTCCGACAGTTTCAGCGCCACCAGCCCCCCTTCGCGCTGGTACGGCTGCAGGTTGGCGCTGCAGGCGATACCGATGGTGTTCGAGTGCTGCACCACGTTGAGCAGCGCGTAGCCATGCTCGCATTCCACGCTGGGTAAAAAATCCTGCCGGCCGCTGAGGTCGCTGAGGATCTTGCGGATGTTGGGCGGGCGGAAAGTCGTCGCCAGCGGGTAGTCGAACAGGTCCCGCGCACGCACCTCGGCCTGCGCGGTCAGCGGGTGCCCGGCGCGGCAGCAGAAATGCCAGCGTTGCGGCGTCAGTTTGTGCACCTGGTAATCCGGGTCGGCTTCGAACTGGCGGGTATCGGCGACGAAGAACTCGATTTCCTCGGCCATCAGGCGGCGGTTCAATGCCTGCCAGTTGTCCACCTGAAAGCAGGTGCGCGCCGCCGGGTATTCGGCGACGAAGCGCGCCACCGCCCGGGGCACCAGCCCGCCCGCCGGCGCAGGCCCCGAGCCGAAGCGCACCACGCCCGTGGTGGCGCCATTGAACTGATTGATCTCGTTGACCAGGTTGTGCGCGCCGTGCACCAGCCGCCGTGAGTGCTCCAGCACCAGCAGGCCCTGGCGGGTCGGCGCCAGCTCCTTGCTGGCGCGGTCGACCAGGCGGCAGCCGACGTTGTGTTCGAGCGTCTGGATGCTGCGGCTGAAGGCCGATTGCGAGAGGTTCACCGCGGCCGCCGCGGCGACGAAGCTGCGGTGCTCGACAAGGGCGATGTAGTGGCGGAGCTGGCGCAGGTCGATATGCATTTTCTACATGGAAACTTTCGGTGGAATGCAATTGCTGGGAAGGGTTGTGAACCTTATAAAGGGAGTCACTTATTCCACAAAATATGAATTACAAATATTTATATCACCTAAAAGAATAAAGCCCCTCTGACCGCGATTCGGTTCCGCCAACGGAAATGCTCGCCAGGGCCCATGCCTCCAGGAGCATTTGCATGTCCCGACTTTCCCCAAGGCCTGTACGCGCGTCGCTGTTCGCCCTGCAACCCCTGGCTGCCGGCCTGCTGCTGGCCGCTGCCGGCAGCAGCTTTGCCGAAGAGCCGGCCGTGGCCACCCCTGTCGCCCAGCAGGACGCCAAGCTTGGCACTGTGACCGTCAATGCCCGCCGCCGCGAAGAGAGCGCGCAGAGCGTGCCCACGCCGATCAGCGTGCTGAGCAGCGAAACCCTGGAAACCCAGCGTATCTACCGGGTGCAGGACATCCAGCAACTGGTGCCGAGCACCAACGTGTCCTATGTGCATGCGCGCCAGTCGAGCATCTCGATCCGTGGGCTGGGCAACAACCCGGCCAGCGATGGCCTGGAAGGCAGCGTCGGCGTGTACCTGGACAACGTCTACCTGGGGCGCCCGGGCATGGCGGTGTTCGACCTGCTCGATGTGGAGCAGCTGGAGGTCCTGCGTGGCCCGCAGGGCACGCTGTTCGGCAAGAACACCACCGCCGGAGTGCTCAACATCACCACCCGCAAGCCGACCTTCCATCAGGAGGGCAGCGTGCAGTCGTCGTTGGGCGAGGACGGCTACTGGCAGACCCAGGGCAGTTTCTCCGGGCCGCTGACCGACACCCTCGCCGGGCGTATCAGCGCCTACCACACCGAGGACGATGGCTATGTGAAGAACATCTACAACGGCCACGACCTCAACGGCGGCAAGCGCCAGGGCTTTCGTACCCAGCTGCTGTTCAAGCCCAGCGAAACCTTCAACCTGCGCTGGATCGGCGAGTACAACGAAGAGGACTCCGACAACGGCGTGCTCAGCCTGTACAGCACCGGGCCGACCATCAATGGGGTGAACCGCTACGAAAGCCTGGCCCGCCAGGCCGGCGCCACGCTGGTATCGGGCAAGGACCGCAAGGTCAATTTCGACGCCGACCAGATGGTCAAGGTGTTCCAGGGCGGCACCTCGGTGGAGGCCAACTGGACCTTGCCCAACGACTTCACCCTGACTTCCATCAGTGCCTACCGCTGGTGGGACTTCACCCCGCGCAACGATGACGGCCTGAACGTGCCGGTGTTCTACAACGCAGGGGTGTCGGTGCGCGACAAGCAGTACTCGCAGGAAATCCGCCTGGCCTCGCCAACGGGGGAGTTCTTCGACTACGTGCTCGGTGCCTATTACTTCAAGCAGGACCTGGACAACAAGTCGTTCACCTACAACGGCCCGCAGGCGGATATCTGGAACCTGACCCCGGCCGGCGCCCTGGCCAACGTCACCACGATCGGCAACGGCCATATCGACACCGACAGCTACGCCCTGTTTGCCCAGGGTACCTGGCACCTCACCGAGCGCCTGGACTTCACCGCCGGGGTGCGCGGCACCTATGAAGAGAAGAGCGCCTGGGTGACCCGCGATGCACCCTTCGGTGGCGCGGCAGTCACCGGTGCGGCGGCCGCAGCCCGTCAGGGCAGGGTGGGCGCCTATGACTCGGGTGACCTCAACCAGTACAGCTTCGCCCCCTCCGGGTTGCTCAGCCTGAGCTATCGCTTCAATGATCAAGTGCTCGGCTATGCCAGCCTGTCCCACGGCGAGAAGTCCGGCGGGGTCAACCTCACCGTCGGCGCGGCGCCACGGCTGGGCACCGATTCGCTGCTGGTGGGCACCGAGCGCGCCAACAACGCCGAACTGGGGGTCAAGAGCACCCTGCTGGACGGCCGCCTGCAGCTCAACAGCAACCTGTTCTGGACCGAGGTGCACGGCTACCAGGCCAACGTCTACGACCAGATCAACCGCGTGCAGTACCTGGCCAATGCCGGCAGCGTGCGCTCGCGGGGCCTGGAGTTCGAAGCCACGGCCCTGCCGGTGCGCGGCCTGACGCTCAACTTCAACGGTTCGTGGAACGACGTGCGCTACACCGAGTACGACGATGCGCCGTGCCCGCCGGAGGTGAGCCTGGCCAGCGCCACGGCCACTTGCGATCTGTCCGGCCATCAGGTGGTCGGCGCCTCCAAGTACATCGCCAACCTCAACGGCCAGTACAAGTGGCAGCTGAGCGAGCGGATCGAACCCTACGTCACCGCCAGCTACGCCTTCCGCTCGAAAGCGGTGGGCACCATCGACGACTCCGACTACGGGCAGATCCCCAGCTACGGCATCGTCAACCTCTCCACCGGCGTGCGCCTGGACCAGGGCGACGGCGTGCTCGACCTGTCGCTGTGGGTGAAGAACGCCGGCGACAAGACCTACTTCACCAGCCTGTGGAACTCCGCCAATGGCGGCTATGCCGGCGTGCTGGGCACCCCGCGCACCGTGGGCGCCACCGCCCGTTACGACTTCTGAGCACAAGGAGCTTTGCCATGAATGCCAAGACCCAACCGCACGACCTGCCTGAAGGCGCCTGCCTGACCGCCAAGGTGCCCGAGCGCAACCAAGCCTTGCTCGGCGACGTGTTGGTCAACCCCTACCGCCTGGCGCCGCTGACCGCGATCATCCGCGACGGTGGCCGCAGCCTGAGCGCCGCCCATGTGCGCGTGCTGGGCCGTGGCGAGCGCGGTGTGGCCATCAGCTACGACGTGTCCGAGCGCTCGCTGTGGACCTACGGCGGCATCCCGGTGTTCGGCCTGTACCCCGACCACGTCAACCAAGTGGAGGTGAGCTACAAGCTCGACGGTGAGCGCATCCGCGAGCGCTATGAAATCTATGCCCCGGCAGTGCGCCTGCCGGTGGTGGCCAAGCAGACGGCAGCCCTGCCCGAGGTCGAGCCGGTCACGGTCGCCCCAGGCTTCGAGCAGCGCCTGTACCTGTTCAATCACCTGCTGGCAGATATCCCCGGCGGGCGCGCCTTCAAGTGGAACGGCCTGGGCGGCGCTGCCGAGTGGGATTCGGTGGGCAACAACTGGATCGCCGACAGCAATGGCGATGTGCGTTGGTACCTGGACATCGAGCAGATCCACGACTCCAACCACCGCGATGGCCTGGGCGGCACCATGGGCTTCCACCAGACCCGCGACGGCAAACTGATCTGGGGCCAGGGCCAGACCTACTCCAAGTACGACCTGCTCGGCCGGCGCATCTGGCAGCGCAACCTGCCCGACAAGTTCGCCGACTTCTCCCACGAGATCCGCGAGACCCCCAACGGCACCTACTTGCTGCGGGTAGGCACCAGCGACTACCGGCGCCCGGACGGCAAGCGCGTGCGCTCGATCCGCGACCACATCATCGAGGTCAGCGAGGCCGGTGACGTGCTGGACTTCTGGGACCTCAACCAGATCCTCGACCCGTATCGCGGCGAGCTGCTGGAAACCCTGGGCAAAGCGGCGATTCAGCTGCCGGATGGCGTACAGAAACAGGACGACCGCCTGGCCAACGAGCTGGCCGAGGGCGACCTGCCGTTCGGCGACACGCCGGGGGTGGGCACCGGGCGCAACTGGGCGCACGTCAATGCCATCGACTACGACGCCGATGACGACAGCATCATCGTTTCAGCACGGCACCAGGGCGTGGTGAAGATTGGCCGCGACAAGCAGGTGAAGTGGATTCTCGCCGCGCCCCAGGGCTGGCCCGCGCATTTGCAGGACAAAGTGCTCAAGCCGGTGGGCGAGGGCTTCGAATGGTCGTGGACCCAGCACACCGCCTGGCTGACCGGCTACGGCACGCTGACCGTGTTCGACAATGGCTGGGGCCGGGATTTTGCCTCGACCAAGCTCAGCGGCAACTACAGCCGGGCGGTGGAGTACAAGGTCGACGAGGCCAAGGGCACGGTCGAGCAGGTGTGGCAGTACGGCAAGGAGCGTGGGGATGAGTGGTACAGCCCGATCACTTCGGTGGTGGCCTACCGGGCGGACACCGACACCCAGTTCATCTATTCCGCGTCGGTGAATTACCTGACGCCTGAGAAGCTCACCACGACGGTGCTCAATGAAGTGCGCCGAGGCAGCCAGGAGGTGGTGGTGGAGTTGAAAGTGCACAGCCGCCAGCCGGGGAGTGTGGGTTATCGGGCGTTGGTGATCGATCTCGACAAGGCATTCTGATGGGCTAACCTTTCGGGGCCCTAATCGCGGGGCAAGCCCGCTACCACGGTTTGGTGGGAGCGGGCGTGCCACACGATGAGTTTACGCTGATCTTGATTCCGACCATTGGTTGTTTTTTTAGAACAGCCTATTGTGCAACAACCCAGCCCCCGCTTAGCATTCCGTTTGAGATTTCAAACGCTCAGCGCCCAGGCATCGAACACCCGGGTACACGAATTCCTGACGGCCGCCCCCGCATGGGGGCGCCTTTTCAACAATCAATAATTCGCGCCGCGCCGTGCCGCAGCGCAGTTAAGGGAAGCCGACATGCAGCTCAAAGACGCTCAGTTGTTCCGCCAGCAAGCCTTCATCAACGGTGAATGGCTGGATGCGGACAGCGGTCAGACCATCAAGGTGACCAACCCGGCCACCGGCGAAGTGATCGGTACCGTGCCGAAGATGGGCGCCGCTGAAACCCGCCGCGCCATCGAGGCCGCCGACAAGGCGCTGCCGGCCTGGCGCGCACTGACCGCCAAAGAGCGTGCCGGCAAGCTGCGCCGCTGGTTCGAGCTGATGATCGAGCACCAGGACGACCTGGCCCGCCTGATGACCACCGAGCAGGGCAAGCCGCTGGCCGAAGCCAAGGGCGAAATCGCCTATGCCGCATCGTTCATCGAGTGGTTCGCCGAAGAAGCCAAGCGTGTCTACGGCGATGTCATCCCAGGCCACCAGCCAGACAAGCGCCTGATCGTCATCAAGCAGCCGATCGGCGTTACCGCGGCCATCACCCCGTGGAACTTCCCGGCCGCGATGATCACTCGTAAAGCCGGCCCGGCCCTGGCCGCCGGTTGCACCATGGTGCTCAAGCCTGCTTCGCAGACCCCTTACTCCGCCCTGGCCCTGGTCGAGCTGGCCACCCGTGCCGGCATCCCGGCTGGCGTGCTCAGCGTGATCACCGGCAGCGCCGGCGAAGTCGGCTCCGAGCTGACCGGCAACTCCTTGGTACGCAAGCTGTCCTTCACCGGCTCGACCGAAATCGGTCGCCAGCTGATGGAAGAATGCGCCAAGGACATCAAGAAGGTTTCCCTGGAGCTGGGCGGCAACGCGCCGTTCATCGTGTTCGACGACGCCGACCTGGACAAGGCGGTCGAGGGCGCGATCATCTCCAAGTACCGCAACAACGGCCAGACCTGCGTCTGCGCCAACCGTATCTACGTGCAGGACGGCGTCTACGAGGCGTTCGCCGAGAAGCTCAAGGCCGCCGTGGCCAAGCTGAAGATCGGTAACGGCCTGGAAGAAGGCACCACCACTGGCCCGCTGATCGACGGCAAGGCTGTCGCCAAGGTCCAGGAACACATCGAAGACGCCGTCTCCAAAGGCGCCAAGGTGCTGTCCGGTGGCAAGCTGATCGAAGGCAACTTCTTCGAACCGACCATCCTGGTCGACGTGCCATCGAGCGCCGCTGTCGCTAAAGAAGAGACCTTCGGCCCGCTGGCGCCGCTGTTCCGCTTCAAGGACGAGGCCGAAGTCATCGCCATGTCCAACGACACCGAGTTCGGCCTGGCCTCGTACTTCTACGCCCGCGACATGAGCCGTGTGTTCCGTGTTGCCGAGGCGCTGGAATACGGCATGGTTGGTATCAACACCGGCCTGATCTCCAACGAAGTCGCGCCGTTCGGCGGTATCAAGGCCTCGGGCCTGGGCCGCGAAGGTTCCAAGTACGGCATCGAGGACTACCTCGAAATCAAATACCTGTGCATCAGCGTCTGATCGCTGACTGACAGAGCAGTATTTACCTCTGCCAGCGGGGCGCGAGAGCGACGCCTCGCTGGTCTTTTTGACACCGCAGTACCTGGTGGCCAGGGCGTTCACGACAGTCGATCAACGAATACTGAACGTGAACACACCCAGCCACCCCCGAATAACAGCGCCGTCAGAGTCGGCGCGAATGAGGGCATTATGAGCAAGACCAACGAATCCTTGATGCAACGCCGTGTCGCCGCCGTCCCACGTGGCGTTGGCCAGATTCACCCGATCTTCGTCGATACCGCGAAGAACTCGACGGTGATCGACGTTGAAGGCCGCGAACTGATCGACTTCGCCGGCGGCATCGCAGTACTGAACACCGGCCACCTGCACCCGAAAGTGGTCGCGGCCGTGCAAGAGCAGCTGACCAAGGTCAGCCACACCTGCTTCCAGGTGCTGGCCTACGAGCCTTACGTCGAGCTGTGCGAGAAGATCAACAAGCTGGTCCCAGGTGACTTCGACAAGAAGACCCTGCTGGTCACCACCGGCTCCGAAGCTGTCGAGAACGCCGTCAAGATCGCCCGTGCCGCCACCGGCCGCGCTGGCGTGATCGCCTTCACCGGTGGTTACCACGGCCGTACCATGATGACCCTGGGCCTGACCGGCAAGGTCGTGCCGTACTCCGCTGGCATGGGCCTGATGCCGGGCGGCATCTTCCGCGCCCTGTTCCCGAGCGAGCTGCACGGTGTCAGCGTTGACGACGCCATCGCTTCGGTCGAGCGCATCTTCAAGAACGACGCCGAGCCGCGCGACATCGCCGCGATCATCCTCGAGCCGGTACAAGGCGAAGGCGGCTTCCTGCCAGCGCCGAAAGAGCTGATGAAGCGCCTGCGCGCCCTGTGCGACCAGCACGGCATCCTGCTGATCGCCGACGAAGTGCAGACCGGCGCTGGCCGTACCGGCACCTTCTTCGCCATGGAGCAGATGGGCGTTGCGCCTGACCTGACCACCTTCGCCAAGTCCATCGCTGGCGGCTTCCCGCTGGCCGGTGTGTGCGGCAAGGCCGAGTACATGGACGCCATCGCCCCAGGCGGCCTGGGCGGCACCTACGCCGGTTCGCCGATCGCTTGCGCTGCGGCCCTGGCCGTAATCGAAGTGTTCGAGGAAGAGAAACTGCTGGATCGCAGCAAGGCTGTCGGCGAGCGCCTGACCGCTGGCCTGCGTGAAATCCAGAAGAAGTACCCGATCATCGGCGACGTCCGCGGTCTGGGTTCGATGATCGCTGTGGAAGTGTTCGAGAAGGGTACCCACACCCCGAACGCTGCCGCCGTTGGCCAGGTTGTCGCCAAGGCGCGTGACAAGGGCCTGATCCTGCTGTCCTGCGGTACCTACGGCAACGTACTGCGCATCCTGGTGCCGCTGACCGCCGAAGACGCACTGCTGGACAAAGGCCTGGCGATCATCGAAGAGTGCTTCGCCGAACTCGCCTGAGTGTGACACGCTTCGGAAAAAACCCGCCTAGGCGGGTTTTTTTTATGCCGTTTGTCGGCTTCAGGCGCTAAGGTTGTACGAGGATTCCGTGGAAGCTGCGAAGGATCGCGCGCCATTACCAGGAGACTCGCTCATGAGCGCCGCCGACCCCATCCCCCCTTGTGTCTTGATTGCCGAGGGCGACCCTTGGGTGCGTGACATGCTCAGCGAAATGCTGCTCAGCGTGCGTTGCGATGCACGCTTGCACGTCTGTGCCGATGGCCCCCAGGCGCTGAGCGCGCTGGCAACCAAGCCCGACCTGATCATCGCCGCCCGCGAACTCGCCGGGCTCGATGGCCTCGACCTGCTGCGCAAGGTACGCAAGCAGGGCGAACAGTCGGGTATGCCGTTCATCCTCATGAGCAACCGCACCGATACCGCCAGCGTGCGCGAGGCGCTGCCACTGCACCCCACCGCCTACCTGAGCAAACCCCTCGACCTGGATAACCTGCGCAAGCGCCTTGAAGAGCTGCTGGTGCACGTCGGCGAGCAGATTGCCTGCCCGGTCCCGGCGCTGCCGCCGGGGCTCAAGCTGTCGGCCTTCCTCGAACAGCGCCGCGCTACCGCCGACGGCGGCCCGCTGTTCGCCGACGTGCAGGTGGCGATCAAGCGCGCCCTCAACCCCGAGGGCCTGAACCTCAGGGTGCTCGAGGAGGAGGTGCGCAACGACCCGCAGATCACCGGGGTGCTGATCGCCGCCGCCAACAGTGCCGCGATGCACCGCGATGCGCCGGTGCAGACGTTGATGCAAGCGCTGAACAAGCTCGGCAGCACCCAGAGCATGAACCTGATTCTGGGCCTGACCCTCAAGCGCAGTGCGCGCTTGAGCGATCCTTTGCTGGCGCGCCACGCTGCCCGTTACTGGGACTTTTCCCTGCACACCGCCGAGTACGGCCGCACCCTGGCACGCATGCTCGAGGTGGACGAGGGCCGCTGCTACTGCGCGGGGCTGTTGCATTGCCTGGGTGACCTGGCGGTGCTGCGCACCTTGCAGGAGTGGCGTCTGGCGGGCGGCGAACTGGATGAGGACCAGGTTCAGTTGTCGCTCAACGAATTCGGCGCGCCGTTCGGCTCGGCGCTACGCACCCGCTGGCGCTTGCCGCTGAACCTGCGCGAGCTGATCGCTGCGGTGTATCAGCTGGGCGGCGGTGTTTACTCGCGGGAGATCCTGGCCATGAGCCTGGCCGGCCAGCTGGCGCGACTCAGGCCCAGTGAAGGGCTGGAAAAGGTCGCCAGCGGCAAGACGGCACGGTTGCTCAAGCTCGGGCTGCCGGAGTTGACGCGGTTGCGCAAGGTGGACCCCGAAGCGCTGGCCCGGGAGGAAGCTGAGCGCCAGGCGGCACAGGCTGACGAGAGTGAACCGGAGGTTGATTTACTGGTAACTCCCGCAGCAGATGCCGAGCCCGTGGACGGAGAAGAGCGCCAGGCCTGAGCCGCGCAGCGGTGTTGCATCAGGCTTGGGATCGGTCCTACAGGTGTTGCGGACGTCCGTTCGTATCCATGGAAGTACTTCAGGCGTAGTTTTCCAGCCACTCCACCAACGGAATGGCAGGGAGGTTGCGCCTGAGGATGAATACGTACAGATACCGTGAACTGCGCTATCAGGTCTGTCGTTCCAGGGCGCGAATACTCGCCCATGAAGCATTCTCCAATAGGTTCTGCACGCCTGGTGCTGAGCTCGACGTTGAAAAGGTGCGTTTCGAGCCTATTGGAAGCATGGCGATCGAAGCTTTGCAGTCCTGGGACGAGCAGACTCACCACTTTCCCTGGGAGGAGGTTTCACGCTGGGCTGATCGAGATCTCAAGGGATTCGACGTTTCGTTGTGGTCTGAGCATGTGCTCTGCGGTCTCTGCTACGCCAGCCCCCGCAGAAGCAATCACTGCATCAAGATCATTCTGCTGGAGGGCAAACCAGGCCCGAAGAATCCATTGAGAGGCCTGGTGGCCTCGCTGTTGGTGTTGGCCGTTATTGAATACGCACGGATGCTCAGGTACTCGCGAATCGAGGTTCAACAACCCGACCCGGGTGTCGAATCTTTGTACTTATCCCTTGGTTTCGTGCGTGATCCTGCCGGCCGTCTTGTGAAGCCGCTAGGGGCGATTGATGAACAGACCACTATCCAGATATCAGAGGTGCCCATGAACTATTCAACAAGTTCCAGGAAGGCTGCATTGATCAAGCGATACACTGCCGAAGCTGACGCCCTTGCGGGCGAAATCACCGACCTTGAGCGTCATATTCTCGATGTCGCGTTCAGGGAGGGCCGGGAGAAAGAGCCTGGAGGTGTGATGGCCGGGCCACGTAGCGGCCGGATCGATTACGAGTGGCTCTTAGCCGTTACGAAATGAAATGAGCTACTTGCTGCACATTACGGGCGGGTAACCGGTCAGCCTTTTACGATCTGGTTCTTGCCCTGCCGCTTGGCGCGGTACATCGCCGCATCAGCTCTGGCGAACAGGCTGTCGAGCGTTTCGTCCTCATCAGTCAGCCCGGTCAGCCCCTGGCTAACGGTCACGCCGTAAGTCTGCTGCCCGTGGCTGAAACTCAGGCACTGGATCTCCCGCTGCAGGCGCTCGGCGATCTGCCCGGCCATCTGCGCAGTGCAGCCGGGGAACACTGCGGCGAACTCCTCACCACCGATCCGCCCGAACTGGTCGCCACGCCTTAGCACGGCCTTGCCGCTGTCGGCGATGCGCTGCAGTACCTGGTCGCCTTCCTGGTGCCCGTAACTGTCGTTGATCAGCTTGAAGTCATCGATGTCCAACAGCAGGAATGCCATCGGCGTGCCATGTATCCGGGCATTGTCGAACGCCTGTTGGGCGCATTCGAAGAAGTGCCGGCGGTTGCTGCTTTGCGTGAGCACATCGGTGGTGGCCAGGCGATGCAACTCGCCTTCGAGCTGCTTCTTTTCGGTGATGTCCTCGGCGATGCCGACGATGATCACCCGCTGATCACCCTCGCGCTGCTGGTTGATGTAGCACTTGTCGCTGACCCAGCGTACTTCGCCGGCACCATTGAGGATGCGGTACTCGCGGTCCTCGACGGTACCCTTTACCAGCACCTGGGCCAGGCTGCGCTCGGCGTATTCGAGGTCGTCCGGGTAGATGGCGTCGCGCCACTCGTTGTAGTCGGCCAGCACCAGGCTGGCCGGGCGTCCGAACAGGCGTTCGTAGGCCGGGCTGACATAGAGCACCTGACGGGTTTCCCAGTCGAAGGCCCAGAGCACGGCGTTGACGCTGTCGAGCAGCGACGAATAGAGCTGTTCGCGCTCGCTCAGGCGGGCCACTTCGCCTTGGGCGTGCAGCAGGGCGAGCAGCGTCTGGGCCGCTTCGGGGCGGGGAGGGTCGGTAAACGTGGGCGGGAGGTCTTTGGCCATGTGCACGAAACGGTTCTCGACGTGGGGCGTGCGGCCACGAACCGGCCCGCCACGCGGACGATGTGCCGCGTTGGATTGGTATCGGGAAGGGAAGTTCCGGGTGGCACGCCCCATTGCGGGGCATGCCGATCAACGGCTATCAGGCGCCTGTGGGGCGCAGCGAGTAGGTCTTGAGTTGGGCGGCGAAATCACGCAGTGACTGAATACCGCTGGCCTCGGCCTCGTGCACCCAGTCCTTCATGGCGGCGAGCATGTCGTGGCCGTTGGCGCTGGTGCGCGCCCAGATCTGCTGCAGCGCCAGGCGCTTCTCATAGATGGTCTTGAGTGCCTGGCTGTGCGCCAGCATCGATTCGATGCGCACGTGATGACGGTCCTGCAGCAAGCTGGTCTCACGCGACAGCAGGCGTTTGGCGCGGCGGAAGCGGTGGCGCACCGAGGCGTCGACCTTGTCCAGCTCCTGTTTGACCAAGGGGCCGATCACCAGCTTGCGGTACTGGGCCATGATCTGGAATCGGTTGTTGAGGATGGCCATGGCGGTGTCCATGTCCAGCGATGCTTTGCCCTCGACCCGATGGGCGATGGGCGCCACCCGCTGCACCTTGGCCAGGCGCAGCATGCTCAGCAGGCGGATCCACATCCAGCCCATGTCGAACTCCCAGCGGCGTACAGAGAGCTTGGCCGAGTTGGGGTAGGTGTGGTGATTGTTGTGCAGCTCCTCGCCGCCAATGATGATGCCCCAGGGCACCAGGTTGGTGGCGGCGTCGCGGCATTCGAAGTTGCGGTAGCCCACCGCGTGGCCGAGGCCGTTGACCACGCCGGCGGCCCAGAACGGAATCCACATCATCTGCACCGCCCAGATGGTGATGCCGATGGTGCCGAACAGCAGCAGGTCGATGACCGCCATCAGGGCGATGCCGCCGAGCTTGTAGCGCGTGTAGAGATTGCGTTCGATCCAGTCGTCTGGGCAGTTCTTGCCATAGATGCGCAGCGTCTCTTCGTTGCGCGCTTCTTCGCGATAGAGTTCGGCGCCCTTGCGCAGCACGGTACCCAGGCCCTTGTGCAGCGGGCTGTGCGGGTCGTCAGGGGTTTCGCACTTGGCGTGGTGCTTGCGGTGGATGGCGGTCCACTCGCGGGTGTTCTGCGCAGTGGTAAGCCACAGCCAGAAACGGAAGAAATGCTTGAGCCCCGCATTCAGCTCCAGTGCCCGGTGCGCAGAGTAGCGGTGCAGGTAGATGGTGACGCTGACGATGGTCACATGGGTCATCAGCAGGGTGACGGCGACCAGTTGCCAGGCCGACAGATCGAGCAAACCGTAGTACCACATAGCGGGAAAAACCCTCGTAAACACAGGGGAACAGCGCTGGCATTATCCCTTGGCAGGCAAATAAAACCAGTCTGCCTTTTTGATAGGAAGTCACAGGGTGTTTCAGCCTTTATAATGCCCCCTCATTTTCCATGGGCTCACCGACCCGACATGTCTGTTTCCGTTCGCGACGCCTTGCGTATGGCCGGGCTCTACCTGCTGCTTTCGATCCTCTGGCTGACGTTGTCGGAGCTGGTATTGCAGAGCATGTCCGAGGACCCGCTGGCGCTGACCGTGGGCCGGCAGATCAACGTAGTGGTCTGGGTGTTGCTCAGTGCCTTGTTGATCTTCGTCTCGCGCGCCCGGCTGTTGAACTTCATCGGCATCGGTGCACGCCTGCGCAGCGAAGACCGCGAACGCCTGCGCATGGCCGCGGCGGTGTTCGACAGCACCCTCGAAGGCGTGCTGGTGACCGATCGCAACGGCCTGATCGTGCACGTCAACCGGGCCTTCATGCGCATCACCGGGTACCAGCAGGACGAGGTCATCGGCCAGCGCCCAAGCAAGTTCAAGTCTGGCCGCCATGGTGCGCCGTTCTACCAGCAGATCTACGCCGCGCTCAACGCCAAGGGCGAGTGGAGCGGCGAGATCTGGAACCGCCGCAAAAGCGGCGAGATCTACCCGCAATGGCAGACGATCTGCGCCATTCGCGACGACAGCGGCGAGCTCAGCCACTATGTGGCGGTGTTCAGCGACATCAGTGCGATCAAGCACACCGAGCAGGAACTCGCCTACCTTGCCCATCACGACCCGCTGACCGGCCTGCCCAACCGTCTGTTGTTCAACGACCGTGCCGAGCAGGCGCTGGCTGCCGCGCAACTGAACAAACGCGGTTGCGCCTTGCTGCTGCTCGACCTCGATCATTTCCAGAGCATCAACGACGGCCTTGGCCACACCATCGGCGACCAGTTGCTCAAGCTGGTGGGTGAACGCCTGCGCGAAGTGGTGGGCAGTGGCGTCACCCTGGCACGCCTGGGCGGCGACGAATTCGGCGTGCTGGCCGAGAACTGCCAGCAGGTCGGCCAGGCCGGCAAGCTGGCGCAGAGCATCATCGAGCGCTTGCGTGAGCCCTTCACGTTTGATGACCACCGCCTGTTCATCAGTGCCAGCATCGGCATCAGCCTGTTCCCCAGCGATGCGCTGAGCGCCGAACAGCTGCTGCGCAACGCCGACTCGGCGCTGTTCAAGGCCAAGAGCAGCGGCCGCGCCTGCTACGCGCTTTACACCGAAGAATTGACCGCCCATGCCCAGCACCGGGTCGAGACCGCCGGCGAGTTGCGCCGTGCGCTGGAACAGGAGGAACTACGGGTGTTCTTCCAGCCGGTGTACGACCTGTTCAACGCGAAGATGATCGGCGTAGAAGCACTGGTGCGCTGGCAGCATCCCCAGCGGGGCCTGGTGCCGCCCGGGGAGTTCATCCCGATTGCCGAGCGCACCGGGCTGATCGCCGAGATCGACGCCTGGGTGTTGCGCCAGGCCTGCCGGCAGATGGTGCAGTGGCAGCAGGACGGCCGGGTGCTGGCGTTCGTCGCAGTCAACATTTCCAGCCGCCTGTTCAGCCAGCGCGAGCTGTATCGGCAGGTGGCCGATGTGCTGCACGACACCGGCCTCGACCCGTCGTTGCTGGAGCTGGAAGTCACCGAAAGCGCGGTGATGGAAGACCCGGAAGTGGCGCTGGAGCAGTTGCACCGCCTGCGCGAGCTGGGGCTGACCCTGGCCATCGACGATTTCGGCACTGGCTACTCTTCGTTGCTGCGCCTCAAGCGCCTGCCGGTGCAGAAACTGAAGATCGACCAGGGCTTCGTCGCGGGCCTGCCCTTCGACGATGACGACATTGCCATCGTGCGGGTGATCATCGCCCTGGCGCGCAGCATGGGCATGCAGGTGCACGCCGAAGGCATCGAGCAGGCCGAGCAGGCGCGCTTCCTGCTGGAGCAGCAGTGCCAGCTGGGGCAGGGGTACTGGTTCGGGCGGCCGGTGCCGGCGGCAGAGTTGCACTGGGGCTAAGACCGTATCGCGGGGGGCGACCCCCCCCCCCCGGGGGGGTGGGGGAGGGCGTGTCCCCCCAATGGGGTAAAACAATTTTAAAA
>NZ_JBDJLM010000065.1:0-30426 GCF_039673365.1 Pseudomonas sp. TWI923
GGGACCCCGAAGCGCAGCGTAGGGGCCGTATGATGGGAGCGAGCGGCTTTGCCTACTTTGGCCAAGACCAAAGTAGGCCGCCGTAAGGGCGGAAAGGTGACTACGCGTCGATAAAGCTAATGAATGCGCATACTTTATAAAAACAAATCAATCACCAAACAAACAATTCAAAATTCAAAATTCTCAGCCCAAGTCAAAACCACATCAACGATCAAGAACTCTCCCGCTGCATCAACTCAAACCCCAGATCCTGCTGCTCAGCCACAACCCGCTTACCATCAAGCATCGCCAGCAACGCCTGCGCCGCCCCCCGCCCAACCGCCGCCCGCGGCGTACGAATCGACGTCAATGGCGGCACCATATGCGCCGAAGCCGGCAGATCGTTGAACCCGATCATCGCCACCCGCCCAGGCACCGCAACCCCCTCACGCAACGCCTGCAGCACCGCCCCCTGCGCCAGGTCATCGTTACAGAAGAAAATCCCATCCACATCCGGCGCCTGCGCCAGCAAACGGCTGAACAACTCACCGCCCAAACCAATCGACGAAGGTTGCGGGTCGAGCATCTCCAACTCCGGCGCCTGCAACCCAGCCTCAGCCAAGGCCTGACGGAAGCCCTCGGCACGCTGCATCACCCTCGGGTCCAGTTGCGCCGCGATGAACCCCAGCCGCCGCCGCCCACGCGCAATCAGATGCTGTGCCGCCGCACGCCCGGCCTGGTGCTGGGAGAACCCCACCGACAAGGCCCCCGCATCACCGCCCAGCTCCATCATGTGCACGCAGGGCACATGGCTGGCCGCAAGCAACTGCCGCGACCCCTCACTGCGCTCGAAACCAGTGAGCAACATGCCGCAAGGTTGATAGGCGAGATAGTTGCGAATCAGGTTCTCTTCCTCGGCAATATCGTAGTGATAGTTGCCGATCAGCACTTCCAGGCCACGCGGGCGCATCACCTCGTGAATGGCTTCGAGGGTGTCGATGAACAGCTGGTTCGACAATGACGGAATCAGCACCACCACCGATTGGCTGCGCGCCGAGGCCAAGGCCCGCGCCGCCGGGTTGGCGACGTAGCCCAGGCTGCCTGCTGCCGCCACGACCTTGGCCACCAATTCCGGGGCGACAGTGCTCACCCCGCGCAAGGCGCGAGAAGCGGTAATAGGGGATACCCCGGAAAGCCTGGCGACTTCCGCCAGAGTGGGACGACCTGTGGTACGCGAGCCGATGCGAGACATGAATGTTGTAATTTTACTACTTGCAGGAATGGGGAACGGTCACTAAGGTAGCGCTGTCTCTGGATGCAGGCAATGCAATCTTGGTAGCAGCCATGCATGCAGCGTCCATACTGCCTAAGACAAAATCAATAACACCCGGGAGGGTGGCGCTTGCACTCTCGTTTCGCCCTGGTCGAGACAGCGCTATCTCACCCAGCAGGAGGTACCGATGAACTTTCCCCTGTCCGCGATAGTGGTGATGGGTGTGGCTGGATGCGGCAAAAGCAGCATCGGCGCCGCCATCGCTGCACGCAGCGGCGGTCGCCTGGTCGAAGGCGATGCTTTCCACCCCGCCAGCAACATTGCCAAGATGAGCGCCGGCATCCCCCTGGACGATGACGACCGCGCCGGCTGGCTGGTGCGCCTCGGCGAAGAGCTGCAGGCCATCATCAAAGCCGGCGAGCGCCCGATCCTCACCTGCTCGGCACTCAAGCGCCGCTACCGCGAAACCTTGCGCCAGGCCGTACCCGAACTGGGTTTCGTATTCCTCGAACTGACCCCGCAGGAAGCCGAAAAGCGCGTACTCGCCCGCCCCGGCCACTTCATGCCGGCCAGCCTGATCGACAGCCAGTTCGCCGCCCTGGAATCACCACTGGGCGAGCCACTCACCCTGGCGCTGGATGCCACCCGCCCGATCGAAATCCTCGCCGAGACCGTGCATGACTGGCTAAAGCCCTGCGGTGAGCGGCCCCTGGCGCGGACTGCCTGACCCGGCGGTTTTCCGGCTCACCAAAGATAGCGCTATCTCGCCACCTGAACGTGGCGAACGCTCAAAACCAAGCTACGCCAAAACAACAACGACAAGACCGAGGCATACGAACCATGTTCGGACTGGCTACTGATACCTTCCTGTTGCTCGACGCGATGGTCACCATCATCGGGCTCATCCTGCTGATCACCCATTTCAAGGTCCACCCCTTCGTTGCCCTCACCCTGGCCGCAGGCTTTCTTGGCCTGACCTCCGGCATGCCGGTGGCCAAGGTGATGAAGTCGTTCCAGGACGGCTTTGGCGGCGTGTTGGGCTTTGTCGGCATCGTCCTTGCGCTGGGCACCATGCTCGGCAAGCTGATGGCCGACTCCGGCGGTGCCGACCAGATCGCCCAGACGCTGATCCGCGCGTTCGGTAAGCAGAAAGTGCACTGGGCAATGATGTTCGCCGCCTTCCTGGTGGGCATCCCGCTGTTCTTCGAAATCGGCTTCGTGCTGCTGATTCCCTTGGTGTTCATCGTCGCCCGCCGCTCCGGGGTGTCGCTGGTGAAGATCGGCATCCCACTGCTGGCCGGGCTGTCGGTGGTGCACGGCCTGGTGCCGCCGCACCCGGGGCCATTGCTGGCGATCGGCATCTTCCATGCAGACATCGGCAAGACCATCTTTTACGGCCTGCTGGTGGCCCTGCCCACCGCCGTCATCGCCGGCCCGTTGTTCGGTAACTTCATCTCGCGCTACATCCCCGGCAACCCCTCCCAGGAGCTGATGGACCAGATCGCCCGTGAATCCGACCAGAAGAACCTGCCCAGCTTCAGCGTGACCTTGATCACCGTGCTGCTGCCGGTGGTGCTGATGCTGCTCAAGACCTTCGCCGACGTGGTACTACCGGCCGAGCACATCGTGCGCCAGTGGATGGACCTGATCGGCCACCCGATCACCGCCCTGCTCGCCGCCCTGCTGCTGGCCTTCTATACCTTCGGCTCGGCGCGCGGTTTCAGCCGCCAGCAGATCATGAAGATGCTCGACCAGAGCCTGGCCCCCACTGCCGCGATCGTGCTGATCGTCGGCGCCGGCGGCGGCTTCAAACAGATGCTGGTGGATACCGGCGTGGGCAACGTGATCGGGCAAATGGCCGTGCAGGCCGAGATTTCGCCGATCATGCTGGCCTGGCTGGTGGCCGCGGTGATCCGCATTGCCACAGGTTCAGCGACAGTCGCCACCATCACCGGCGCCGGCATCGTCGCACCGGTGATCGACCTGGTGCCGGGCGTCAACCGCGAACTGCTGGTGCTGGCCACCGGCGCGGGCTCGCTGATCCTGTCCCACGTCAACGACGCCGGTTTCTGGCTGGTCAAACAGTACTTCAACATGACCGTGGCCGAGACCTTCAAGACCTGGAGCATGATGGAGACCATCCTGTCGGTGGTCGGCATCATCTTCATCATGTTGCTGGCCCAGGTGGTGTGACCGTTGATCAGGGCCATGGCAACTTGCTGACGAGGGCGTGGCCCAAGTGAGACAGCGGCCCCGCGCAAGCGGGGCCGATCTCTTTCTGTCGCGAGGAGCTTGCCCGATGAACCGATCCTTCCTGTTCGCCGCCCTGCTTGCATCGCCCCTGGCGTTCGCCGCCGGCACCGGCGCCACCTACCCCGACGATCCGCACAACCCGGCACCACAGCCGGGCGTGGACAGCACCCTCAACCCGATCGAGAAGCCCATGCCTCGGGACACCGATCCGCGGATCAAGGGCTATGACCCTGACAGCCCTGCGGCCCGGCAGAATGTTGATCAGGATCTGCCGGGGCTGGGGGAAAGTGGCTCAGAGGGCATGGGGCGCCAAGGTGAAGGCGCCAGCGGCAAGCCCTGAGGCAATAGCCTGCCCCGCGGCTTGCTTGGCATGGCCCTGAGCCAACCGGTAAGGCCCAAATCGCGGGGCAAGCCCGCTCCCACTAACTCTGTCAGGGCCCATACGGCGCCTCACCACTGCCGCTTGTCTGGCCGGGTCAACCCCAGTTTTTCGATCTTGTAGCGCAGCATGTCCCGCGACAGCCCCAGCAGGCGTGCCGACTTGGTGACATTCCAGTCGGTGCGGTCGAGGGTGCGGCACACCATGTCGCGCTCCATGTCCGGCAGGCTGCCAGCGGCTTCCGGTTCATGCCGAGGCACTTCGAAGATGGCCGCCGGCGCCGGTTGGGCTACGGGTTCGTCAACCAGGGTCAGGCACAGATTCAACTGATGCGCACCGATCACCTCGCTGGGTGCCAGCAATACGGTCTGCTCAAGCATGTTGCGCAGTTCGCGGACATTGCCCGGCCAGCTGTAGCCGAGCATCATCGCCTCGGCCTCGGCGGAAAAACGCAGCCCAGGCTTGCCGTAGCGTCGCCCGTGATGGGCGAGGAAGTGCCGCGCCAGGCGCAGGATGTCCTGGCCACGGGCATACAGCCGGGGCACCTTGAGGGCGATGATGCGCAGGCGGAAGAACAGGTCGCGACGGAACTTGCCCTGCTGCACCATCTGCTCGAGGTTGCAGTTGGTGGCGCTGATCACCCGCAAATCGACCTTGCGCTCCTTCACCGCGCCAATGCGGCGAATGCTGCGATCTTCGAGCAGCTTGAGCAGCTTGGCCTGCAGCACCAGATCCATCTCGCCGATCTCGTCGAGGAACAGGGTGCCGCCATCGGCCGCCTCGACCAGGCCCACACGGCGCTCCTTGGCATCGGTGAAGGCGCCCTTCTCATGGCCAAACAGTTCGGCTTCCAACAAGTTGGCCGGGATCGACGCGCAGTTGAACTCGATAAAGGGCCCCTTGGCGCGGCTGCCGTCGAAATGCAGGGCACGCGCCACCAGCTCTTTGCCGGTGCCGGTTTCGCCTTCAACCAGCACAGGCGGCAGGTCGTCGCTGGCCATGCGCCGTTCGGCATCGAGCACCTGGCGCAGGGTGTGCTTGAGCTCGAGCATGACGGGTGACTCGCCGATCAGCGCCTGCAAACCGGACTTCTGCGCCTCGCGCTCCTGGTAGAACGACAGCGTACGTTCCATGCGCTCGGTGGCCAGGGCCTTGTCCAGCATCAGCTTGAGCTCGGCCAGCACCACCGGCTTGGTGAGGTAGTGGAAGGCGCCTTCCTTCATGGCCAGCACGGCGTCCTCGACGTTGCCGTAGCCGGTCATCATGATCACTTTGAGCTCCGGGGCCTGGGCCACCAGGGTGCGCAACAGGTCATGACCACTCATGCCGGGCAGCGAGTTGTCGGTGAGGACCGCGTCAGGCTGGGCCCGCTTGATCTGCTCCAGGGCCAGCTCGGCGCTGTGGCATACCGTCACCTCGAAGCCTTTGAGTTTCAGGTAGGTGCAAATGTTGTCGGCGAGGATTTCGTCATCCTCTACCACCAGGATGCTGTGATCCATGGTCCCCTCCCGCTGCAAGATTGAAAGTAAGGCTGACGCGGGTTCCTTCCTCTTCGCGGCTGCTCAGTTCGACCGAACCGCCAAAGCGCTCCATGATGCGTTTGACCAACGCAAGGCCGACACCCAGGCCGCCCTGCTTGGTGGTGAAAAAGGGTTTGAACACCATGCGTTTCTGCTGCTCGGTCATGCCTTTGCCGGTGTCGCTGAGCAGCAGCTGGGCCTGCTGCCCATCCAGCGTCAGCACCTCGGCACGCAACTCGCCGCCCTGGGGCATCGCTTCCAGCGCGTTGGCGAACAGGCTGTTGAGGATCTGCGTCAGCTGCAACGGCTGGCTGGCCACCCACTGCTCGGCGGGCCCGCTGAAGCTGAAGCGCACAGCGTTACGCTGGATCTGTGGGGTGAACATCTGCCGCGCATCCTCGATGGCGGCGACCAGGTCGACGGCCTCGGGCTCGTCACTGACCGGGCGCAGCGACACCAGCAGGTCGCGTACCCAACGTGACATGCGGTCGACCTGGGTAACGATGTCACCGATATTCTTCTGCGCCGCCGGGTTGGCGATCTCCTGGGCCAGCTCGGCGCTCGAGCGTATGTTGGCCAGCGGATTGCGCAGGCTGTGGGCCAACGCCGAGGACATCTCGCCAAGGGCGGCATAGGTTTCGCTCGCCACCAGGCGATCCTGCTGGTGGTGCAGCATGCCCGCAGCCCGGCGCACGATCCAGAACAGCCCGAAGTAGATCAGCCCACCACCTGCCAGGGTCGAGCCCCAGATCAGCACATAGCCACGCTGGATGCGTCGCACCAGGTCCTGAGGCTCCTTGTAGATCTCGACCATGGCCAGCACTTGCTCGCCCTGGCTGTCGAACAAGGGAATGTAGTTCTCGATGAACAGGTGGCGCGGCTCATGCTCGAACTTCTGCTCCTCGCGATCCTCGTCTGCCTTGTGGTAACTGGCCGAGACCGATTTGCGCGAGCGGAAGGCATGCTCGAGGTCGTCATCTTCATCGATGCGCTTGCCGATCAGTTGCACATTGGTCGACCAGATCACCGTACGGTCACGGGCATAGACGTTGGCCAACAGCGTGTCGGGCAGGTGCTCGACATGGTCGAGGAACTCCACCCGGGTCGACTCGGCGAGTTGCGGGGTGAACTGCAGGTGCTGCTGGTCGAGCCGAGGGTCGAGCAGCTCGCCCATGGTGACGCCCGGCGGCAATTGCGAATGGCGTACCTCGGCCTGGGCCATGGCCTGGATGAACTGGGCGGTGAGCATGGCATCGCGCTCGACGCTGTCACGCACTACAAAGCGTGTCGACGCATAGCCAAGGCCAATGGCCACTGAAGCGATGATCAGCAGGCTGACCAGTGAAAACCAGCGCAGCAGGTTGAAGTCGCGTAGCGGCGCAGCCTGCCCGGTCGAGGGCGCAGCGGATTTGTCGGGGGCTTCGTCCTGCAGTGTCTGCATCGCCTGATTCCCGCCTGGATACTGCCGAGGATGGCCTGCGCTACGCGCAGTAGCACATTGATGGCTCCCGACCATGATGCCGGCCTTGGCCGAAGGTTAGATGATGGAAAGCAAGATTTTGGCCAGCACTTGTCTCATTTAAATATTCATTGATAATCAGGTAGTTAGCGAATATTTATAAAGTAAGTTAGAGAAATGTTCCCCACATTTGGGTAATCTTCACCCATCATTTGCAACCCTAATGAAACCATGTGCTTGCGCAATGCCACCGGTATCCATGTCATGACTGGGCCAGGCGGAAATTGAGCGACACCCGGGTACCGACGCCTTCATAACTGCTCAACCTCACCGAGCCGCCAAAGCGCTCCATGATCCGCTTGACCAGCATCAACCCCACCCCCAGGCCTCCCTGTTTGGTGGAGAAGAACGGCCGGAAGGCCAGGCGCTGTTGCTGCTCGCTCATCCCCCGGCCGGTGTCCGAAAGGCGCAGCGTCAGGCTGCATCGATCGTGGCGCACCAGCTCCACCCGCAGCTCGCCGCCCTGCTCCATCGACTCCAGGGCATTGGCGATCAAACTGTTGAAAATCTGCCCGAGCAACACCGGCTGCCCAAGCACCTGCACCGCTGGCAATTCGGCCAGGCGCACCTGCACGCAGTTGCGCCGCAGCGCCGTGTCGTAGGCTTGCAGGCTGGTCTGCAGGGCCTGGCCCAGGTCCACCGGCACCGCCTCTTCACTCAACGGGCGCAGCGACTGCAACAGCTCACGCACCCAGTGCGACATTCGGTCGACCTGGTTGATGATGTCGTTCACATGCTTTTGCGCCGGGCCCTCATCGAAGGCCTGGGCCAGCTCGGCGCTGGAGCGGATGCTGGCCAGCGGATTGCGCAGGCTGTGGGCGACCGCCGAAGACACCTCGCCCAGGGCAACGAAGGTCTCGTTGCCGATCAGCCGCTTCTGCTGCACGGCCAGCAAGCGCGCCGCCCGGCGCATGATGCCGTACAGCCCGGCATAGACCAGCCCGGCGCCCACCACCACGGCCAGCCAGATCAACAGCAGGCCATGCTCGATGCGCACGATCAGGTCGTGGGGCTCCTTGTAGATCTCCACCATGGCGGTGACTTGATCGTTATCGGCATCGAACAGCGGAATGTAGTTCTCGATGAACAGCTGTTCAGGCGGGGTGACGAACTTCTGTTCACTGCGCGCTTTATCGAAGTCGTGGTAACTCGCCGACACCCGCATCTTGTACTCGAAGGCCCGGTCGAGGTCGTCGTCGCCCTCGATCAGCTTGCCCACCAGCGCCGGGTTGCTCGACCAGATCACCGTGCGGTCGGGGGCATAGATGTTGGCCAGGAGCATGTCCGGCAGGTGGGCGATATGGTCGAGAAACTCGCCTCGGGCCCTGCGCCGGGCCTCGGGGTCGACATCAGGCATGCCGTGATCGGTACGCGGGTCGAGCAGCTCGCCCATGGTGCGCACATTGGGGATCGACACATGGCGCACCTCTGCGTCCGCTATCGAGGTGATGAACTGGGCGGTCAGCAACGCATCGCGCTGGACGCTCTCGTCGATGATGTAGCGGCTGGAGATCAACCCCAGCCCCACGGCCACCGAAACGATGAACGCCAGGCTGACCCAGGCATACCAGCGCAGCAGGTTGAATGGCCGGCGCGCCGTGCTGGCCTCGGCGGCAGGCATGAGTATGTCGGGACGGGGGGCGAGGTCCATGGCGGGCTCCGCGGCTGGGCACCTGTTTGAAGGTTATAGCCCAGTGTTGGGGAAACCATGATGGTTTTACGCCACTGCCCGGTACTTTCGCGACCAAGGGACCCGCCAGCCCACCTGGCTACAGCGGCGAGTCTTCGGCCAAACCCCGCAACAGGCGGTAATCACGCAGCACGTTGGGCACATAACGCCGCGTCTCGGCAAACGGCGGCACCACCTTGCCGCGGCTGAGCACCGCTTCGGGCCCGGCGTTGTAGGCGGCGACGGCCAGGGTGATGTCGTTGTCGAACAGGGTCAGCATGCGCTTGAGATAGCGTGCCCCGCCCTGCACATTGGATTTCGGGTCGAGCACGTCCTTGACCCCCATTTCCTTGGCCGTATCCGGCATCAACTGCATCAGCCCCGCCGCGCCCTTGGGCGAACGCGCCTTGGGGTTGTAGCCCGACTCGGCCTTGATCAGCGCATGCAGCAGTGCCTGGGGTACATCATTGGCCAGGGCGGCGGCGGCCACCAGATCGGCGTAGGGCCGGCCGGTGACCAGTTGGGCGTTGGCCGGCCCGCCGTCCGCCGTCGACTCACTGATCACCCGCTCGTACTGCCGGCCTGGCCGGTGCACGTTGGACAGGATGAAGCCGCCCTTGCCGTCGCTGGCGATGTACACGTCGGCTATCGCCTCCGGCATCACCACTGCCGACATCAATCCTGCTGCCAGGCCAAGAAAACTCAGTCCACGCATGTCGTTCGCCTCCCACCGTGGCCCCCGAAGTGGGGGAAATGCCCCGGAAAACCCGGATGTACGGAGCACGACGCAAGCAGCGTGCCGCTTGCCATCCCGCATGGCGCAAGGCCCCGGCGCAGACGTGCACGGCTGTTGCATGGCAGCTGTGCACACGCAACGGAGGGTTTCCCCATGCAGCGCAGAATCCATGCCCAACAGGGCTTCACCCTGCTCGAACTGCTGGTGGTGCTGGTGGTACTCGGCCTGCTGGCCGGTATCGTCGCGCCCAAGTACTTCAGCCAGCTCGGCCGTTCCGAGGCCAAGGTGGCGCGAGCGCAGATCGAGGGCCTGGGCAAGGCCCTGGACCTGTACCGCCTGGAAGTCGGCCATTACCCCAGCAGCGAACAGGGCCTGCAGGCGCTGACCGTAGCCCCCAGCGGCGAGGCGCGCTGGTCCGGGCCCTACCTGCAGAAAGCCGTGCCCCAGGACCCCTGGGGCCGCCCCTACATCTACCGGCAACCCGGCGAGAACGGCGGCGAGTACGACCTGCTGTCGATGGGCAAGGACGGCCAGCCCGGCGGCGATGGCGAGAACGCCGAGATCACCAGCTGGCAATAAGGAGCCCGGCCATGCGCTATCAGCTCAAGGCCCTGGGCAGCCAGGGCGTGGTGCAACTGCAAGTGGAGGCCGAAGACCTCGAACAGGCGCGGCGCCAGGCCGAGGACCAGGGCCTGCGGGTACTCAGCGCGCGCAGCATGGGCCTTGGCCTGCGCGCCCTGCCCTGGCGTCGCGCGCCGGCGTTCGACCTGGTGCTGTTCAGCCAGGAGCTGACCACCCTGCTCAATGCTGGCCTGCCGCTGATCGACGCGCTGGAAAGCCTGGCCGAGAAATCGCCAGCAGGCGGCGCACGCAAGACCCTGGAACAGCTGGTGCGTCAGCTCTATGAAGGGCGCTCGTTGTCCCAGGCCCTGGCCCAGCAGCCACGGGTATTCCCCACGCTGTATGTGGCGCTGGTGCAGTCCAGTGAGCGCACCGGGGCGCTGGGCGATGCGCTGACGCGCTATATCGGCTACCGCCAGCGCCTGGACCTGGTGCGCCAGAAGCTGGTGGGCGCCTCGGTCTACCCGTTGCTGCTGTTGTTGGTGGGCGGTGGCGTGGTGCTGTTCCTGCTCGGCTATGTGGTGCCGCGTTTCAGCCTGGTGTTCGAGGGCATGGGCACCGAGTTGCCATGGCTGTCACGGGTGCTGATGCAGATCGGCCTGTTCCTGCACGCCCAGCAACTGCCCCTGGGGCTCGGCACCCTGGGCGCCATCACGCTGCTGGTCACCCTGCGCCGCCACCCGGCCGTGCGCCGCTGGGCCAGCCGCCAGCTGCGCCGCGTCCCGGCCCTGCACCAGCGCCTGGTGATGTACGAGCTGGCGCGTTTCTACCGCTCGCTGGGGATTCTGCTGCAGGGTGGTATCCCCATCCTCACCGCCCTGGGCATGGCCCGGGGGCTGCTGGGCAGCGCCGCCGCCGAGGGCCTGGAACAGGCCAGCCGTCGCGTGGCCGAAGGCTTGCCGCTGTCCGATGCACTGGAAGCCGGGCAACTGGTGACACCGGTGTCGCTGCGCCTGCTGCGGGCCGGCGAGCAGTCGGGCAACCTCGGCGAGATGCTGGAGCGCTGCGCCGACTTCCACGACCAGGAGATCGGGCGCTGGGTCGAGTGGTTCGTCAAGCTGTTCGAGCCGCTGCTGATGACCTTCATCGGCTTGTTGATCGGCTTGATCGTGATCCTGATGTACATGCCGATCTTCGAACTGGCTTCGAGCATTCACTGAGCGCGATAGCAAATGGCCGCACGCCTGGCTTGGCATTCGCGGTTTATCCCGAGAGCCCCGCCACGTGCCGCTTAGCCTGCCGCCCCTGATGCTGGTCGCCGTGGCGCAACGGATCTGCGCCGGGTTTGCCGGGCTGCCGATGCTGGAGCCCGGGCGGCTGGGGGTGAGCATCGGCAGCGTCAGCCGGCGGGCATCGGAATGCGATCTGTCACGGCTGCTGTCGATGGCCGACCATGCGCTGTATGCGACCAAGCAGCAGGGGCGCAGCCGGGTGTTGCAATACGCCGGGGCTTGAGCTTCCCCTGCGCAAGATGAGCCTGTGCAGGCGACAGTCTTGGCTTGCCTCCACTGGCCTCATCGCCGGCCGCCGGCTGTCATCGGTCCTGCACGACAGCTGTCGGAGCGGCCTGGGGTCGCGAACGGGCCGCAACGCGGCCCCGACGATTTTTGTTGCGTAGCTGAAAACTGGGGCCGCTTCGCAGCCCTTTCGCGACACAAGGCCGCTCCTACAGTAAGACAGTTGCTCCCACAGGCAGGTACTGCTTAATAGTCGAAGCGCTCCACCGCCCGTCGCCGCTCGTTGTCATCGCGCCGGTCATAAATCGCCGTGGTCTGGATATTGGCGTGGTGCGCCAGCTTCTGGGCGATCGACAGGTCATGTTCCTCGATCACCCGGGTGATGAACGCCCGCCGAAAGTCGTGGGGCATGATCTTCGCCCCCACCTGCGCCCCGCGCTGGCGGGCGATGTAGTAGATGGCGTGCTTGGTGATGCGCGCGCGGGTGATGTGGCTGCCGCGACGGATGCGGTTGAACAGGAAACTGTCGTCACGCTCGCCGGCCGGCAGGTGCTGGCGGCGCAGCTCGAGCCAGGCCGAGAGTTTGTCGAAGGCCCAGGCCGGGGCGTACTTGAGCAACTGGCGGTTGCCCTTGCCCAGCACCTGCACGCAGCGCTCCTGGAAGTCCACCTGGGCCAGGTCGATGTCCACCGACTCCGACTTGCGCATCCCGGTGCCATACAGCAACGCGAGGATCGCCGCATCGCGCACGCCCTGGGGCCGCGGGTCGGCGGCGCAGACCTCCATCAGCTCACGGATAAGGCTACGCCGCAGGTTGCGCCCCGGGGGCAGGCGGCTGCCGCTGGCTGGCTTGATCTCGCGGATCTTCAGCAGTTGTTCATGCTCGATCAGCCCCAGCCGCCAGGCCTCGTTCATCACCCCGCGCACGGCATTGACGTACAGCGAAGAGGTGTTAGGGGCATAGCCGTCGGCACGCAGGGCGGCAACCAGGGCGATCACATGGCCGGGCTCGAGGTGGTGCCACGGCACATCGGCGATGTCGGCATCGACAAAACCCAGGCGGTCAGCAGCGTCCTGGAGGATATAGCGCATGGTCAGCTGACTGGACGGGGCCAGACGGGCCAGGTACTGCAGCAGCGGGTTGCGCGCGAGGTCAATCACAACGGGGATCCTGTAGCGAAGCCTTGCTCGTGGTGAAGCAAAGCGTAAAGCGAGTCGTAATGACGCACAAAGATGTCAAAACGACCACAAAATAATCTGGTCAATATGACTCAGCGATGTGCCATCACCTTGATATTCAAGGGCTTGAGCGCTGGCACGGATCGTGATGTTACCCCATTCAACCTCTGTGATCGAACCAAGGGTCCTGCCATGCTTGTCCAGCCGATTGCCGCCCGTCCGCGCCAGGCCCTCTGGGCCCTGGCTTTTCGACCGTTCTTCCTCGGCGGCAGCCTGTTCGCGCTGCTCGCCCTGTTGCTATGGGCCGGCGTGCTCAGCGGCGCGCTGCACACCACAGCCCCTGGCGGCATGCTCGCCTGGCACCGGCACGAGATGCTGTTCGGCTTTGCCGTGGCGGTCGTCGCCGGCTTCCTGCTCACGGCAGTGCAGAACTGGAGCGGCCTGCCCGGCCTCAGCGGGCGCTGGCTGCAGGGGCTGTTCCTGCTCTGGCTGCTGGGGCGCGCCAGTTGGTTCCTGGCGCTGCCGCCAGCACTGCTGGTGGCCGTGCATGGCGCATTCCTGCCGCTGGTGGCGCTGGCCCTGGCGCGGCCGATCATCCAGCGGCGTTTGCGCAACAACTATCCGATCGTGGCGCTGGTGCTGCTGCTCGCCAGCTGCCAGTGGCTCACCCTGCTCGGCTGGCTGAACCAGGACGAGGCGTGGCAACGGCGTGGCGTGCTCGCCGGGTTGTGGCTGGTGGCGGCGATGATGAGCGTGATCGGCGGGCGGGTCATCCCGTTCTTCACCCGTCGCGGCTTGGGCAACATGAGTCCTGCCCCGTCTCGGCCCCGGCTCGACCGCGCCTGCCTGCTGGGCAGCGTGGCCCTGCCAATCAGTTATGTGCTTGGCCTCAACGACACCCCACAACCCGCCATGGCGGTGCTGTTCGCTGCCCTCGCCGTGCTGCACGCGGTGCGCCTGGTGCTGTGGCACGACCGTGGCCTGTGGCGGCTGCCGCTGTTGTGGTCGCTGCACCTGGCCTATGCCTGGCTGATCCCGGCCTGCCTGGGCCTGGCCCTGTGGCATGCGGGCGTTGCGCTCAACCCCAGCCTGCCAGCCCACGCGCTGACGGTAGGGGCGATGACCGGGCTGATCGTGGCGATGATGGCGCGGGTCAGCCTGGGGCATACCGGGCGGCCTTTGCAGGTGCCGCGCAGCATCGGCTGGGCGTTTGCCCTGATCCAGCTGGCAGCGGTTGCACGGGTGCTGGTGACGCCCTTCTCGTCACTGGGGCTGGGGCTTTCGGTGGTGTTCGGCTGCGCGGCGTTGCTGCTGTTCGTTTGGCACTACCTGCCGATTCTGATGCGGCCCCGTGTAGATGGGATGCCGGGTTAGTCCTGCTACTGGTTAGCCAAGCCGAATTGGGGTTGCTTCGCTGGCAGTTCAGGTACTTGCGATCCACTGTAGGAGCGGCCTTGTGTCGCGAAAGGGCTGCAGAGCAGCCCCGGCGATTTCTGCTTTCACGCTGAAATCCTGGGGCCGCGTTGCGGCCCTTTCCCGACACAAGGCCGCTCCTACAAAGACAGTTGCTCCCACAGGTACAGCGGCCTTGTGGGAGCGCCGAAGCGCCGCGAAGGAAGGCAGACTGGGCTACAGTTGAACGGCATCCTTCTTCAACAACGAGACCGCATGGCCCTCCACCACCTGACCCGCACCCACCCCCGTCTCACCCTCGCCACCTTGGCCGGCCTTGCCAGCGCTTGGCTGATCCCGGCCGACGACACCGTGCAGCACATCCTCGCCGGCTGGAACCTCGGGGTCTGGCTGTACCTGTTGATGGTCCTCTGGCTCAGCCTGCGGGCCACGCCCGACAGGGTGCGCAGGGTGGCCCGCATCGAGGACGAAAACGCCGGCCTGGTGCTGATCACCGTGAGCGTCGCCGCCATCGCCAGCCTCGCCGCGGTGACCCTGCAACTGGTTTCAAGCCGGGGCCTTGCGGGCAACGCCCTGGCCCTGCACTACCTGTACACCGGCCTCACCGTCGCCGGCTCGTGGCTGATGATCGGCTGCATCTTCAGCCTGCACTACGCCCGGCTGTTCTACACCGGCAACCGCCACGAACCACCGCTGCGCTTCGCCGATGGCGAGCGCAACCCGGACTACTGGGACTTCCACTATTTCTCGTTCACCATCAGCGTCGCCGTGCAGACCTCGGACGTGGGGGTCGGCGGGCGCGCCATGCGCCGGGTGGTGCTGGCCCACTCACTGGTAGGCTTCGTGTTCAACACGGCGATCCTCGGTTTCACCATCAACATCGCCGCTGGCCTGCTCGCCTAGCAGGCGCCGCGCACAGGCGGCGATGCGTCTGCATACCTGCTCCAGCACCTCGGCTTCCAGCACCAGGCCCAGGCGTACATGCCCGGCAGCGCTCGGCCCGAAGGCATCCCCCGGCAGCAGCGCCACGCCTTGCTCGTCGAGCAGGCGCTGGGCGAAGGCCTGGGCGCTGAGCCCGGTGGCGCGAATGTCCAGCATCACGAACATGCCCCCGGCCGGCCGGTGGGCCTGCACCCTAGGGCAGCCTTCGAGCACCGCGCACACCCGATCGCGCCGCTGACGGTAAACCTCGCGCATGCACGCCACTTCCGGCAGTTGCTGTTGCAGCGCCACGCAGGCGGCCTGCATCACGAACTCCGGCAGGCCGAACAGCATCGCCATCGCCAGATTGGTCAGGTGCTCGGCCAGCGCCGGCGGCCCGATCACCCAGCCAATCCGCCAGCCGCTCATGGCATGGGTCTTGGACAGGCTGTCGATCACCACGCAGCGCTCGGCCATACCCGGCAGGCCCAGCGGGCTGATCGCCTCGCCTTCATACAGCAGGCCCCGATAGACCTCGTCGCACACCAGCCAAAGGTCATGCTTGCGGCACAATTGCGCCAGACGGCGCAGGTCTGCCGGAGGGATCACCGCACCGGTGGGGTTGTGCGGGCTGTTGAGCAGCAGCCCGCGGGTGCGCGGGGTGATGGCTCGGGCCACCGCTTCGGGGTCGAGGCGAAAGCCATGCTCCGGCTGCACGGCCACCTGCACCGCCTGCGCCCCGCAGGCACCGAGCACGCCGTGATAAGTGACATACATGGGCTCGGCGACGATCACTTCGTCACCCGCCTCGAACAGGCACTGGAAGGTGGCATACAAGGCGCATTGGGCGCCAGCGGTGACCACCACCTGGTCCGGGTGCAGCGCCAGCCGGCGCTGGCGCACGATCGCCTCGCGCAGGGCCAGGCTGCCGCGCACATCGCTGTAATGGGTGTCGCCCCGGCGCAGGCTGCTCACGGCGGCTTCAACCACCGCTGCGGGGGTATCGAAATCCGGGTCGCCCACTGACAGCAGGAAAACCTCACGGCCTTGCTTGCGCAGGGCCTGGGCCTGGTAGTGGATGTCCCAGGCGGCAGCCGCGTCGCCGGCAATACGTTGGGTGAGCGTGGCGTAACGCATGACTGTCTCCCTGTCTGCCCGGCAGCGCCGCTGGTCCGAAACGCGCTGTCGGTAAACATAGCAGAGCAAGCACCGGCGTCAGCCCCCGCCCCCGCGGGAAAACGTTTGCCCGGGCAGGCGGCCGCCAGCCGGTCGCCAACAGGCCACTGTGACGGCTGTCATGCATTAACACATTTGTCATGTTTTGCGCGGAAGGTTGCCGTGGCGACTGCTATGGTTAGATTCCGACGGCTAGGTAAGGCTCGTCTGACCTCTAGCGTCGACATCACCCCGTTCAGCAACGAACAAGGAGGCTGGCATGAACAAGATGACGTTCCCCAACGCCTGCCAGGTGATGCGCTGGCATTTCCATCCCCTGGGTTTCGAAGCCAGCATGGATGCGCCACGCAGCATGGTCGCCCGTCTTTTCGACCGTGCCAGCGGTGAAACCCTGCTGGCCATCGCCGGCATCCCCTGCGCGGCGATCATGGCCGCCACTGATGTCGAGCGCATCATTGAGGCGGTAGAGGCCGAGATGGAGACCTTCGACCTGCGCTTCAACCCGCTACGCGACGCGGTTTAACCTACCGTCTCCCGCCGCGCGTCCAGCCCGTTCATGAACTGCTCGGGCGGTACCGGCTGGCCGAGCAGGTAACCCTGCAGCGAGTCACAGCCCAACCGGGTCAGGAAATCCTGCTGACGGTCCGTTTCCACCCCCTCGGCGACGATCCGCAACCCCAGTGCCTGGCCCAGCGCAACGATGGCCGAGACGATCGCCGCGTCATCGCTGTCCTGCTCCAGGTCGCGGACGAAACCTCGGTCGATCTTCAGCTCGTTGGCCGGCAGGCGCTTGAGGTACATCAAGCTGGAATAGCCGGTGCCGAAATCATCGATGGACAGGTCCACGCCCATGTCCGACAGACGCTGCAGCACCATCAGGCTGGCATCGGCGTCCCGCATGGCGGTGGTTTCGGTGATCTCCAGGGTCAATCGGTTGGCCGGCAGGTCGTGATCGGCGAGGGCCTGGGCGACGCTGTCGACCAGCCCGGCATGGCAGAACTGGATCGCCGACAGGTTGACCGCGATACGCCAGTCCTCCCGCCCCTCGCCCAGCCATTGGCGCATCTGCCGGCAGGCCTCGCCCAGCACCCACTCGCCGATGGGGATGATCAGCCCGGTCTTTTCGGCAAGGCCGATGAAGCGGTCCGGCAGCATCAGGCCATGTTGCGGATGCTCCCAGCGCAGCAGCGCCTCGGCGCCGATGGGTTGGCGCGCGACGGCGTCGAACTTGGGCTGGTAATGCAGGCGGAACTGGCCATGCTCCAGCGCCGTGCGCAGGTCCTGCAGCAATTGCAGCTGCTGGCGAGCGTTACTGTTCATCGACGCGTCGAAGAAGCTGTAGCCGTTCTTGCCGGCGCTCTTGGCGTGGTACATCGCCGCGTCGGCGTTGCGCAGCAGCTCATGCTGATCCAGGCCGTTGCCTGGGTAGAGCACGATGCCCAGGCTGGCCGACAGCATCAGGTCATGCTCGGCCACCCGGAACGGCTTGGCCATCAGGTTGACCTGCTTGGCCGCGACGTTCATGGCATCGTCCGGCTCGCCAAGCTCGACCAACAGCACGAACTCGTCACCGCCGATACGCGCCAGGGTGTCCTGGCTGTGCAGGTGGCCGCGCAAGCGCGCCGCCACCGCCTTGAGCAGCAGGTCGCCGATATGGTGACCAAAGGCATCGTTGACCGGCTTGAAACCGTCCAGGTCGATGAACATCAGGGCGAAGCAGCCGCCCTGCTCCGCCACCCGGCCCATGGCCTGCTCGATGCGGTCGGCCAGCAGTGTACGGTTGGGCAGCCCGGTGAGGGTGTCATGCAGGGCCAGTTGAGTCAGTTCCTGGTTGGCCAGCGTCAGCGAACGCGCCAGCTCCGCCGTGCGCGCTTCCAGGCGCGCATCCAGCACCGAGGTAAGCAGTGCCACGGCCAGCACCGCCAGGGTGGTGATCAGCACCAGGTAATCGAGGCCATCACCCGCCAGGCCGTCGGCCAGCGCGCCGCAGAAGCTGCCCTCGGGGAAGTTCGCCGCCGCCATGCCGGTGTAGTGCATGCCGACGATGGCGATACCCATCACCACCGCCGCCACGCCACGCACCTGCCGTACATACGGGGTGTGCTGGCGCAGGCGGAAGGCGATCCACAGTGCCGCAGCCGATGCGCCTACCGCGATGGCCAGGGAGGCGCCAAACAGGGTCGGGTCATAGTCGATCCCAGGCTGCATGCGCAGCGCGGCCATGCCCATGTAGTGCATGCAGGCGATGCCGGTGCCCATGATCAGCGCACCGAAGCCCAGCTGCAGCCACGGCAGCTTCGGCTGGCTCACCAGCCACAGGGCAAAGCCCGACGACAGCACCGCGATCAGCAGGGACAGCGCCGTCAGCGTGGTGTCATAACCCAGGCTGATCGGCAGGCTGAAGGCGAGCATGCCGATGAAGTGCATCGACCAGATGCCGATGCCCATGGCCAGTGCCCCGCCCCCCATCCACAGATGCACCGCGCGCCCTTTGGCCGTGGCGATGCGCCCGGTCAGATCGAGGGCCGTATAAGAGGCAAGAATGGCCACGCACAGCGAGATCAACACCAGCGAGGAGGAGTAACTACCGATCAGCATTTGCACTTCCAGGAGCGGGGCGAGGGGGTGCCCGGAAAAGCCGATGATTGTACTCAAGCTTTGACGAAACGCACGGGGTTTTCGCGAGCGAGAATGGATCCAATGACTAGACGAAAGCGACGTAATAGCTGCGCTAGAGCCTCTGGGATAGCGGATACAGGCAGATTGCCACTTGTCGTCTGTTGCACCACTGCCAAAGCCATCCGCCATTGCAGGGCTTGCACTTGGCGGCGCTGGTCGGGCACCCTCACGCGCCAAGCGAAGCGACTCCAGCTAGTCTGTACAAGCCGCCACAACCTTTTACCACTGTTTCAGGAGCTCACGATGGCCACCCGGTCCGGGCCCATGCCCTTGCTCGCCCTCCCCCTGCTCGCCCTGAGCCTGGCGCTCACAGCCGGCTGCTCGAGCAAACATGCCAGTACCCGCTACGCCGCCCAAGGCTCCAACTGTTACGCCAAGGCCATGCCCAGCAGCGGCGAAGGCGGCCTGGCCTTCGGCCCGACCCTGGCCACGGCCAGCCGCAAGTCGCTGGACAGCTGCATGCGCTATGCCGGCCGCTCCGGCGGTGCACCGAAGACCTGCCAGGTAGTGCTGGCCAAGTGCAAGAGCTGAACAGCTAACCGAGCGCTTCCTCGATCAGTGCCGCCACCTCCCGTGCGTGGGACGCCAGCGAGGCATGGCTGGCGTCCAGGGTGATGACTTTGCGCGCGTTCAGCCGCGCCGACATAATCTGCTGGTTGGCCGGTGCGATCATGTGGTCTTTGCTGGAAATCTGGTACCACGAGGGCTTGTGCTTCCACGCCGGGTCGCTGATGTTGTCGCCAAAGGTACTGGCCAGCGGCGCCTTCTGCGTCACCGCCATCACCAGGGCATCGTCAGCCGACAGGTCCTGGCAGAAGCTCTCATGGAACTTGTCGGCCTTGATCCACAGGTAGCCGTCGCTGTCCGGCTCAAGGTTCGGCGCCGCCACCGGCAGGTGCTGTTGCGTCAGGCCGCCGGGGCTCTCCCCGGCATCGGGCGCGAAGGCGGCGATATAGACCAGCCCCATCACGTTTGCCGCATTACCCGCCTCGGTAATCACCGCGCCGCCGTAGGAATGCCCCACCAACAGCACCGGCCCCTGTACCTGCGCGACCATCTTGCGCGTGCGCTCGGCGTCATCGGCCAGGGAGGTCAACGGCAGCTCCACTGCCCGCAATTCACTGATCCCTTTACGTGACAGTTCGACGATCACTCGGCCCCAATGGGCGGCGCCGCCCCAGAAACCGTGGACGAGAACGACTGTAGGCTTTTTGCTCATGGGCTTGCCTCTTCGCTGGGTGATCGAGGGACTTGGATGTCGCTGAAACAGCATAGGCGACCGCCAACCACGCTTTAGATGAAAGGTGGCAGGCGCCAGCCCTGCTCATGACCAAAGCGCTGTTTCACTCCCCTGCTTGCTGACGTTTCCAGCGTTCCAGATTCTCGGTCATCAGTTGCTCGGGCAGCGGCCCTGCGACCAACGCTTTGAGCTTGAGCGCCAGTTGCTCACGCAGTTCGGGCGTGTTGCAGGGGGACTTGTGCGATAGCGCCAGGTACAGCCCTTCGCTGGAGACCGGCGGCTCCAGTACCTCCAGCTGCTGCTCCTGGTCCAGCGCGCGCGCCAGGGCCAGGCCCGGATAGCGTTCGAAAATCACGTAGTCATTGCGTTTGCGCAGCAGCTTCTCGAAGGCCTGGGTGGCGCTGGGCACCGCTTCGAGGCTGAGTTGCGCGCGGGCATAGTCGTCGAAGGCCTGGCCATGGCTGTTGTTGACCAAGGTCCCACCGCGCCGCCCCTTCAGGTCGGACCAGTCGCTATAGGCAAAGCCTTCGCCCTTGCGAACCCAGACCACACTGGAGTTGAACAGGAACGGCGGGCTGACGAAATCGACCAACTGCTCCCGGGCTTGGGTACGAAAGTAGCCGGCCATCAGGTCGATACGCCCGGTGTTCAGCTCTTCCTGGGCCCGCGACCAGGGGCCGGTGTAGAGGATCTGCACCGCCAGCCCGAGCTCGTTGGCCAGGTGCTTGAGCAGGTCGGCATTGGCACCGATCAGTTGCTGGGGGTTGTGTGGGTCGCGCCAAAGGTAAGGTGGGTATTCCGGATTGCCGGTGGCGGTCAGTTGCCGGCACGGCTCATCGGCAAAGGTGAAGGTTGGCAGCAAGGCCAAGGCGAGCCATAACACCGACCGGTACCGACGTTGTGCGCTCATCGCGACCCTCTCGCTCCTGCGTATCTGACAGAAATGGCCCTGGAGCGCTCCATGCACCGGCCTGGTCAACGCGCCCAGACTGCAGTGGCAGTAAGTCAAAACGGGCCCGATACAGTGTGCACCAGAAATGGCAGATCGCCACGCATTCATTTGGATTGGCGGGGGTTTCTGGATTTGGTGGGTCTGGGGGGCTGCGAGGTGTTCGCCTTTAGAGGTTTGGCGCCTATGAGATCGAGCGCCGCCCGCCCGTCATGCACCAGGAAGCAGTCCCTTTACTGCGATCAGCTCAGTCCCCTTGGTCCGCCAGCGCCTGCTGCTCATCCCAACCGCCCCCCAACGCCGCAATCAATTGCACACTCGCCAACAACCGCCCCTGCAGCAGCGTCAGCACACTACGCTCATTGCTCAGCGCCGTAGTCTGCACGCTCACCACATCCAGGTAGCCGATCAACCCGGCCTTGTACTGGTTCTCGGTCAGGCGCAGCGACTCGCGCGCCGCATCCAGTGCTTCCTGGCGCACCACGGCCTCGTCGCCGTACACCTTGAGCTGCACCAGGTAATTCTCGACCTCCTTGAACCCATCCAGCACGGTCTGCCGGTACTGGGCCACGGTCTGGTCATAGACGGCCACGGTGCGGTCCACCTCGGCGCTGCGCTTGCCGGCATCAAACAGCGTCAACGCCAACTGCGGCCCCACGGACCAGTAGCGGTTGGGCAATTCGATCCAGTTGTTGAAGCTGCTGCTGGAATAGCCGCCGCTCATGCTCAGCGACAGGTCGGGGAAGTAGGCCGCGCGGGACACGCCGATGTTCGAGTTGGCAGCCATGACCTTGCGCTCGGCCGAGGCGATGTCCGGGCGGCGCTCCAGCAACTGCGACGGCAGCGCTACCGGAATATCGGGCAATGCCGGAATCGCCTCGGTCGCGGCCAGGGCAAAGTCGGCCGGCGCCTTGCCCATCAGCACCGCGATGGCGTTCTCGTACTGCGCCCGCTGCCAGGCCAGGTCGATCAGGTCGGCCTGGGTGCTCTTGAGCTGGGTGCGGGCCTGGGCCACGGCGTCCGGCCCGGCCACGCCAGCGCGGTACTGGTTTTCGTTCATCTTCAATGAACGCTCATAGGCGGCGACGGTAGCTTCGAGCAGGCGTTTCTGCGCATCGATCACCCGCAGTTGCAGGTAGTTCTGCACCAGCTCCGACTGCTGGCTGAGGCGAATCGCGGCCAGGTCGGCGAGACTGGCCTGGGCGCTGGCCTCGTTGGCGCTCAGGGTTTCGCGCAGCTTGCCCCACAGGTCGATCTCCCAGCTGACGCCAAGCTGGGCGTTGTAGGTGTCGCGGATACCGCTGCTGTTGTTCGACAGGCTGGAACTGGAACTGCCGGTGCCCTGGGCCGAGCGAGTCTTGCCAACGGACAGGTCCAGCGAGGGGAACAGCGAAGCGCGGCTGCTGCGCACCAGGGCCTGGGCCTGGCGGTATTGGGCCGCGGATTGCGCAACGGTCTGGTTGCTGCGGTTGAGCTCCTCGACCAGCGTATTGAGCTGCGCGTCGCCGTAGATCTCCCACCAGGCGCCGCGGGCGATGGCGTCGGACGGTTTGGCCTGGGTCCAGCCTTCGGCCTGCTTGAACTGCGCCGGGGTGCTCAACTCAGGGCGATGGTAGTCGGGGCTCAGGGTACAGGCGCTGAGCATCGCCACGCACAGCCCGGCGCCAACCAGGCGCGAGCCGCGCCCCTGGGTCAGGCGCATGAGAGCACGGTGCAGGCGGGTATGGGCAAAGTTCATAGCGGAGTATCCAGGGCAGCGTCGGTGCGCACGCCGCGCCAACGGTTGAAACGGTGGCGCAGGCGGTCGAGGTAGAGGTAGACCACAGGCGTCGTGTACAGGGTGAGCATCTGGCTGAAGACCAGCCCGCCGATGATGGTCAGGCCCAGCGGCTGGCGCATTTCGGCGCCTTCGGCCTGGCTGAGCAACAGCGGCAGCGCGCCGAGGATGGCGGCCAGGGTGGTCATCAGGATCGGCCGCAGGCGCAGCAGGCAGGCGCGGCGGATCGATTCTTCGGGCGACAGGCCTTCGTTGCGCTCCAGTTGCAGGGCCAGGTCGATCATCAGGATGGCGTTCTTCTTCACCACGCCGATCAGCAGGAACAGCCCCAGCAGCGAGATCAGGCTGAACTCGCCGCCGGTCAGGTACAACGCGAGCAACCCGCCGACGCCGGCCGAAGGCAGCGTGGACAGAATGGTCAGCGGGTGGATGTAGCTCTCGTAGAGGATGCCCAGCACCAGGTACACCAGCACCAGGGCGCCGAGGATCATCAGCGGCTGGCCTTCGGCGGTCTTGGTGAAGGCATTGGCAGTACCGCCCAGCTTGGCGATCACCGACTCCGGCAAACCCAGCCTGGCCACCGCGCGTTCCAGCGCAGCCAGGGCCTGGTCGGTGCTGTAGCCTTCGGCCACATCGAACGAGATGTCTTCGGAGGCGAACTGGCCTTCGTGGCTGACGCGGTCGTTGGCCAGGCTGTTCTCGTAACGGGCGAAGCTCGACAGCGGCACACGGGCACCGTCGGCGGTGATCACCTGCACCTGCTCCAGGGTGCTCGGGTCCCAGGCGTACTTGGGGTTGATCTCCAGCACCACCTGGTACTGGTTGAGGCTGTCGTAGATGGTCGAGATCTGCCGCTGGCTGTAGGCGTTGTTGAGCACCGAGGTGACCATGTTCATGTCGATGCCCAGGCGCTTGGCCTGGTCACGGTCCACCACCAGGGTCACTTGCTGGGTGCCGGCGCCGTCGCGGGCATCGATGGCGGTCAGTTCGGGCAGCTTGCGCAGCTCGGCGGCCACCTTCGGGAACCACTCGCGCAAGGCGGCCAGGTCACCGCTCTGCAGGGTGTAGAGGTACTGCGAAGTACTCTGGTCACGGCCACCGCCGCCCAGTTGCAAGTCCTGGTCGGCCATCAGGAACAAGCGGCCGCCGGGCACCTTGGGCATTTCCTTGCGCAGGCGCTCGATAACCTTTTGCGCATTCTCCTTGCGCTGGGTGATGGGCTTGAGCCGCACCAGCATGAAGGCGTTGTTGGTGCCGCTGTTGCCACCGATAAAGCCGGCGACGCTCTCCACGGCCGGGTCCTTGAGCAGCGCCCGGCGGTAGATCTCCATCTTCGGCTGCATCACGCTGAACGACAGGCCGTCGTCGCCACGTACGAAGCCCTGCAGCTGGCCGGTGTCCTGCTGCGGCATCAGCGTCTTGGGCACCACCACATACAAGGCGACGTTGAGGGCGATGGTAGCCAGCAGGCTGAACAGCGTCAGGCGCTTGTGGCGCAGCGCCCAGCCCAGGCTGCGATCGTAACCGGCGACCATGCGCTGGTGGATGCGGTCGCTCAAGCGCTGCAGGTGGGTCTGCTGCTGCGGGCCATGCACCTTCAACCAGCGCGAACAGAGCATCGGCGTAAGCGTCAGCGACACCACCAACGAGACGATGATCGCCGCCGCCAGGGTAATCGAGAACTCCTTGAACAAGCCACGCACAATGCCGCCCATGAACAGGATCGACACGAACACCGCCACCAGCGAGACGTTCATCGACAGCAGGGTGAAGCCGACCTCCTGCGCCCCCTTGTAGGCGGCGCGCATGGGGTTCTCACCGTTCTCGATATGCCGGGAGATGTTCTCCAGCACCACGATGGCATCGTCCACCACCAGGCCGGTGGCCAGGATCAGCGCCATCAGCGACAGGTTGTTCAGCGAGAAGCCGCACAGGTACATCACCGCAAAGGTGCCCACCAGCGACACGGGCACGGCCAGGCTTGGAATCAGCGAGGCGCGGAAGTTGCCGAGGAACAGGTACACCACCAGTATCACCAGCGCCACGGCGATCAGCAGGGTGTGCTCGGCCTCCTTGAGGGTGGCCTTGATCACCGGCGAGCGGTCCATGGCCACGTCCAGCTTGACGCTGGCCGGCAGCAGCGACTGCAGGGCCGGCAGCTCGGCCTTGATCTGCTCGACGGTCTGGATGATGTTGGCGCCGGACTGGCGGTTGACCACCAGCAGCACCGCGCTTTCGTCGTTGAAGAAGCCGCTGTTGTAGCGGTTCTCCACGCCGTCGGTGACCTTGGCCACGTCGGACAGGCGCAGGATCGCGCCGTTCTGCTGGCGGATCACGATCGGTTTGTAGTCTTCGGCTTTCTCCAGCTGATCGTTGGCGCGCACCTGCCAGTTGCGTTCCTTGTCCTCGACAAAACCCATGGGCCGGCGCTGGTTGGCGTTGGCCACGGCGGTGCGCACATCGTCCAGGGCCAGGTTGTACTGGTTGAGCAGCTGTGGCTCCAGCTCGATGCGCACGGCGGGCAGCGAACTGCCGCCGATCTGCACCTCCCCTACCCCGCTGACCTGGGACAGGCTCTGGGACAGGATGGTGTCGGCCAGGTCGTACAACTGCCCCTTGGACAGCACCGAGGAGGTCAGCGACAGCACCATGATCGGCGCTTGTGAAGGGTTGATCTTCTTGTACGTGGGCATGCTGCGCATGCCACTGGGCAACAGGTTGCGGGTAGCGTTGATCGCCGCCTGCACTTCACGCGCGGCGCCGTCGATGTCACGGCCCAGGTCGAAGCCGATGATCACCCGGGTCGAGCCCTGGTTGGAGCTGCTGGTCAGGGTGGTGACACCGGCAATCGCACCGAGCTTGCGCTCCAGCGGCGTGGCCACGGTGGACGCCATGACCTCCGGGCTTGCACCAGGCAGGCTGGCCTGGACCACGATCACCGGGAAGTCCATCTGCGGCAATGGCGACACCGGCAACAGGCCGAAGCTCACCCCACCCAGCAGCATGATCGCCAGGCTCAGCAGCATGGTCGCCACTGGCCGGCGGATGAAAGGACCGGACAGGTTCATGCGTCGGCCTGCTGTGCGTCAGCCGCTGGGCGCCAACGGCGGGCCAGGCGGTCGAAGTACAGGTAGATGACCGGGGTGGTGAACAGGGTCAGCACCTGGCTCACCAGCAGCCCGCCGACCATCACCAGGCCCAGCGGCTGGCGCAGTTCGGCGCCGGAACCGGTGGCGAGCATCAAGGGCACGGCGCCGAACAGCGCGGCCAGGGTGGTCATCAGGATCGGCCGGAAACGCAGCAGCGCCGCCTGGTAGATCGCATCGCGCGGGCTCATGCCCTGGTGGCGCTCGGCCTCCAGGGCGAAGTCGATCATCATGATCGCGTTCTTCTTGACGATGCCGATCAACAGGATGATGCCGATGATCGCGATCATCCCCAGGTCATTGCCGCTGAGCAACAATGCCAGCAAGGCGCCTACCGCCGCCGAGGGCAGCGTGGAGAGGATGGTCACCGGGTGGATATAGCTCTCATAGAGCACCCCCAGCACGATGTACATGGTCACCACCGCGGCCAGGATCAACAGCAAGGTGCTCGACAGCGAAGCCTGGAACGCCTCGGCGGCACCCTGGAAGCGGGTCTGCACGCCAATCGGCATGCCGATCTGCTGTTGCACCTGCTCGATCACCTGCACCGCCTCGCCCAGGGACGCGCCATGGCCGAGGTTGAACGACATCATCACCGCCGGGAACTGGCCGATGTGCGAGATGGCCAGCTGGGCCTGGCGCTGTTCGATGCGCGCCAGCGCCGACAGGCGCACCTGGCCGCCGTCGGCGGCCTTGACGTGGACCGACTCCAGGGCCTGCGGACCAAGGCTGGCCGCGGTCTGCGACTGCAGCACCACGCGGTACTGGCTGGCCTGGGTGTAGATGGTCGAGATCTGCCGCTGGCCGAAGGCGTCATACAGGGCGTTGGTGATCTGCGACACGCTGATGCCCAGGCGGCTGGCCATGTCACGGTCGATCACCAGGTACACCTGCAGGCCCTTGTCCTGCAGGTCGCTGGCCACGTCCTGCAATTCGGGGCGCTGCTGCAGGGCCTGCACCAGCTTGCCGCTCCACTGCGCGAGCAGCTCGGCGTCGGGCGAACTGAGGCTGAACTGGTACTGGGTGCGGCTGACCCGATCCTCGATGCTCAAGTCCTGCACCGGCTGCATGAACAGGCGGATCCCCACCAGCCGGTCGAGCTGTGGCTGCAGACGGTTGATCACCTGACTGGCGGTGACGTCGCGCTCGCCGTGGGGTTTGAGGTTGATCAGCAGACGGCCGCTGTTGAGGGTGGCGTTATCGCCGTCCACGCCGATGTACGAGGACAGGCTCTGCACCGCCGGGTCCTTGAGGATCACGCCGGCCAGCGCCTGCTGGCGCTCGCTCATGGCGGCGAATGAGGTGGATTGCGGGGCTTCGGAGATGCCCTGGATCACGCCGGTGTCCTGGGCCGGGAAGAAGCCTTTGGGCACCGCCAGGTACAGCACCACGGTCAGCGCAAGGGTGGCCACCGCCACCAGCAACGTCAGTGGCTGATGCTTGAGCACCCAGGTCAGGGCGCTGCCGTAGTGCTTGATCAGCCAGTCGATCCACGCGCCGCTGGCACGGTAGAAGCGGCCCTGCTCTTCTTCCTTGGGCTCGCGCTTGAGCAGGCGCGCGCACATCATCGGCGTCAGGGTCAGCGATACCACCAGGGAAATCAGGATCGCCACCGCCAGGGTGATGGCGAACTCGCGGAACAATCGCCCGACCACATCGGCCATGAACAGCAAGGGGATCAATACCGCGATCAAGGAAAACGTCAGCGAGATCAGGGTGAAGCCAATCTGCTTGGCGCCCTTGAGCGCAGCCTGGAAGGGTGTCTCGCCCTCTTCGATATGCCGGGAGATGTTCTCCAGCATGACGATGGCGTCGTCCACCACGAAACCGGTGGCGATGGTCAGGGCCATCAGCGTGAGGTTGTTGACCGAGAACCCGGCCAGGTACATCACCCCGAAGGTGCCGATCAGCGACAGCGGGACGGCGATGGACGGAATGATCGTGGCGCTGACCCGGCGCAGGAACAGGAACGTGACCATCACCACCAGGGCGATGGCGAACAGCAGTTCGTGCTGCACGTCGCGCACGGCGGCGCGGATGGTTTGGGTGCGATCGGTGAGCACCATGACGTCGAGGCCGGCGGGCAGGTTGTCGGTAATCGACGGCAGCAGTTCCTTGATCCGGTCGACCACTTCGATGACATTGGCACCGGGTTGGCGCTGGATATTCAGCAGCACCGCCTCGTTCTGGTTGGCCCAGGCGGCCAGGCGTTCGTTTTCGGCGCCATCGACGATTTCGGCGACGTCCTTGAGGCGCAGCGGCGCACCGTTGGCGTACTTGAGGATGAGGTTGGCGTATTCCTCGGGCGAGCGCAGCTGGTCGTTGGCGTCGAGCATCGACACCCGAGTGGGGCCGTCGAAGTTGCCCTTGGGCTGGTTGACGTTGGACGCGCCGATCAAGGTGCGCACGTCATCCAGGTTCAGGCCGTTGGCGGCCAGGGCATCGACGTTGACCTTGATCCGTACGGCCTGGCGCTGGCCGCCGGCGATGCTGACCATGCCCACGCCGCTGATCTGGGCGATCTTCTGCGCCACGCGGGTGTCGACCAGGTCGTTGAGTTTGGGCAACGGCATGGTTTTCGACGAAATCGCCAGGGTCAGCACCGGGGTGTCGGCCGGGTTGACCTTGTTGTACACCGGCGGTGCCGGCAGGTCGCTGGGCAGCAGATTGCTGGCGGCGTTGATCGCGGCCTGCACCTGTTGCTCGGCAACGTCCATGTTCATGTCCAGGTTGAAGCGCAGCGTGAGGACCGAAGCGCCACCGGAGCTGGTCGAGGCCATCTGCTCCAGGCCCGGCATCTGCCCGAACTGGCGCTCCAGCGGAGCGGTGACGGCACTGGTCATCACCTGCGGGCTGGCGCCGGGGTACAGGGTCATGACCCGGATGGTCGGGTAGTCGACCTGGGGCAAGGCCGCCACCGGCAGCATCTTGTAGGCGATCAGGCCGGCCAGGACGATGGCCAGCATGCTCAGCGTGGTGGCGACCGGCCGCAGGATGAACAGGCGGGAAAGGTTCATGCGCCCGCCTTGGAGCTCGATTTACCGGTGGTCTGTGCCGCGCCCTTGGCGTCCTGGCCCTGCAGGTGCTGGCCGGGGGTGGTGGGCACTTGCGAGCTGTCTTCGACCACATCGACCTTGGTGCCTTCGCGCAGGCGGTCGGTGCCTTCCAGCACCAGGCGGTCGCCGGCGGACAGGCCTTCGAGGATCACGCTGTGCTGGCCATCGCTGGCCCCTACCTTGAGCTTGCGGATGTTGACCTTGCTGTCCTGGTTGACCACGTAGGCGAAGGTGCCGTCGTTGCCGAACTGGATCGCCGCGGCCGGGGCCAGCACCACCTGTTTGAGGGTGTCGGCCAGCAGGCGCACGTTGACGAACTGGTTGGGGAACAGCGCGTGGTCCTTGTTCTGGAACGTGCCCTTGAACTTCAGGGTGCCGGTGGTGGTGTCGATCTGGTTGTCGAGGCTTCCCAGTACGCCGGTAGCCTGGAGCTTGCGATCGCCACGGTCCCAGGCTTCGACCGGCAGGCTGGCACCGCTGCGGTAGCGGGCAAGCACGGTGTCCAGTTCGGTTTCCGGCAGGGTGAAGGCGACGTTGATCGGCTCGGTCTGGGTGATCACCACCAGCGCGGTGGTGTCGTTGGCGGCGACCAGGTTGCCCAGGTCCAGTTGGCGCAGGCCCAGGCGGCCGTTGATCGGTGCACGGATCTGGGTGAAATCGAGGTTCAGGCGGGCATCGTTGACTGCGGCCTGGTTGGTCTTGACCAGCCCCTGGAACTGCGCCACCTGGGCTTCAGCGGTATCGAGGGTCTGCTTGGCGATGCTGTCTTCGGCGTACAAGCCTTTATAGCGGGCCAGGTCGACCTGGGCGTTCTTCAATTGCGCCTGGTTCTGCGCCAGGGTGCCTTCGGCCTGCTGCAGGGCAATGCGGTACGGGCGCGGGTCGATCTCGGCGAGCAGGTCGCCGGCCTTGACCTGCTGGCCTTCCTGGAAGTGGATCTTGACCAGCTCGCCGGCCACCCGGCTGCGCACGTTGACGGTGTTGGTCGCGGTGACGGTACCCAGGGCCTTGTAGTACAGCGGGAAGTCGCCGACGCGCACCGGCTCCACGCGCACCGGCACCGGGTCGCTCGAGGCGCCGAAGCCCGGGCGCCCGCCCATGCCCATGCCTTTGCCCGGCCGGCCACCGCCAGCCGCTTCCTTGTGGACGGGCGCTGCAGGCCACAGCCACCAGGCCAGCAGGGCCACCAGCAGCAGGATCAGCAGGCCGAACAGCCAGCGACGGGGGGAACGGGAATTGGACACTTGCATGGGACGAACGAACCTTGTTCAGAGAAAGACGGCGGGAAGAGCGTGAACGATAAGCACTGGCATCGGATTAGCAAAGGAGCTTTACCGGTGCTTTACCTTCGGCTGACGTTGGTCAGGGGGTGCACTTTAAATGAAAACGGCCTGGAACGTTGTCCAGGCCGTTACCGGGTGTAACCCGCAGGGGCCGCTTTGCGGCCCTTTCGCCGGCAAGCCGGCTCCCACAGGGTTATGTGA
>NZ_JBDJLM010000066.1:0-30259 GCF_039673365.1 Pseudomonas sp. TWI923
CCGCACCCTTTCTTTTGTTCCTCCTCAGCGAGGGGGGTCCCCCCCCCCCCCCCCCCCCCCCCCCCCCCCCCCGCTCCTACAGGCAGCGCTACATAACCAGAGGACACCATGGAAAGCATCGATCTGCTGGTCCTGCGCACCGCCCACGACTGGCTCAAGGCCAGTCACCGCGTGCTGCTCGCCACTGTGGCCCGTACCTGGGGCTCGTCGCCGCGCCCGGTGGGCTCGATGATGGCCTTGCGCGATGATGGCCGGGTGATTGGCAGCGTCTCCGGCGGCTGCATCGAAGATGACCTGATCCAGCGCTACACCAGCGCCCACGGTGGCCCCGAGCTGCCTGTCGGCGCCCCCGAGGTGGTCCGCTATGGCATCAGCGCCGACGAGGCGCACCGCTTCGGCCTGCCGTGCGGCGGCACGCTGGAACTGATCCTCGAGTTCAACCCCGAGCCCCAGCTGTTGCAGCGCTTGCTCGAGCAGCTCGACAGCGGCCAGCTGGTATGCCGCGACCTTGCCCTGCAAGACGGCAGCGTCACCCTCCAGGCCACCGCCACCCCGGCACAGTTCAGCTTCGACGGCCAGCACATGCGCAACACCCTCGGCCCCGGCTACCGCATGCTGTTGATCGGCGCCGGCGCGCTGGCCGAATACCTGGCGACCATGGCCCTGTTCAACGGCTTCCGCGTGGCGGTGTGCGACCCGCGCCCGGAATACCTGGCCAGCTGGGCGCTGGCCGGCGTCGAGCACCTCGCAGGCATGCCGGACGACGTGGTGCGCGCCTTCCGGGCCGACCTGCGCACCTGCGTCATCGCCGTCAGCCACGACCCCAGGCTCGACGACCTGGCCCTGCTCGAAGCCCTGCACAGCCCGGCTTTCTACGTCGGCGCCATCGGTTCGCGGCGCAACAGCCAACTGCGACGCGAACGGCTGATCGAGCATTTTGGCGAGACCGAACAATCGCTTGAGCGCCTGCACGGGCCGATCGGCATCCATATCGGCAGCAAGACCCCGGCGGAGATCGCGGTCAGCGTGATGGCCGAAGTGCTGGCGGCGAAGAATGCGGTGCCGGTCCCGACGGTATCCCAGGGCAAGTCGCAGCAGCGAACCGCCGCTCACACCCTGGCCTGAGACCACAGCGACACCAGGTCGCTCACACACTGGCCAACCTGTGACTATGCTTGAACCTCGCATGCCACTCACCGGTATCGATCACAAGGAAGACAGGCCAATGAATCCAACCCGTTCCCTCGCCCGCGCCATTGCGCTCGCCTCGTTAGTGTCCGCCGCCAGTTTCACCGCCCACGCCGCCCAACTGCCGATCGCCAGCGAAGCACTGGAAAGCCATGTCAGCACGCAAGTTACCGCCATCGACCAGGCCAACCGCCAAGTCACCGTCAAGGGCCCGCATGACAAGGACGTGACCTTCCAGCTCACGGAACAAGCCAAGGCCCTGCCCAACCTCAAGGTCGGCGACAAGGTCGACATCTATGTGACCCGCGCGGTGGCCTACGTGCTGAACACCAACGTCGGCGGCGCACCTAAAGCCTCGGAAGAGGCCGGCACCATCCGTGCCACCAAGGACAACCCCAACCCCGGTGGCGAAGCCTTCCGTCAGGTGAAGGTCACCTCACAGATCAAGAAGATCGACCTCAACACCCACGAAGTCAGCCTGCTGCCGCCGGAAGGCAAGCTGCAGGTGGTCAAGGTCGAAGACCCCGAGCTGCAAAAGCGCATGAAGAACCTCAAGGTCGACCAGACCGTGGACGCCATCTACACCGAAGTGCTGCGCATAGAAACTTCGCGTTGATCCGGTAAAACCTTTTGCCCGGCCTGCGCATCGAACATCAGGTGACCCTTCACTTTGCCAGGAGGTACCCATGACGATGCGTACGGCTTTGCTGCTGTCCTGCCTGACCCTCGCAGTGGCCGGTTGCTCCAGCTCAGCGCAACAGCTGCCGCCCCCCACCACCCAGCAAGTCGACCTGCAACGCTACCAGGGCACCTGGTACGAGCTGGCGCGGCTGCCGATGTTCTTCCAGCGCAATTGCGTGCAGTCCGAAGCGCGCTATGGGCTGCGCGCGGATGGCCGAATCGACGTCGACAATCGCTGCAAGGAACAGGACGGCCAGTGGAACACCGCCCACGGCATCGCCCAGGCGCAAGTGCCCGGGCGCACCGACAAGCTGTGGGTGCGCTTCGACAACTGGTTCAGCCGCCTTGCGCCCGACCTGACCAAGGGCGAGTACTGGGTGCTGTACCACGACCCGGACTACCGCGTGGCGTTGGTCGGCCACCCCAACCGCGAGTACCTGTGGCTGCTGTCGCGCAGCCCGACGGTCAGCAGCCAGACCCGCGAGCAGTTGCTGCAACGGGCACGCGAGCAGGGCTATCCCACCGAGAAGCTGATCTGGCGCCAGGCGGACACGCCGTAACACCCATCGACGCCCGCCGCCGCCCCCTGTAAGGTGAGCCTCCCCGGCTCACCCAAAGGATTGCGTGCAATGATCACCTGCCACCTCAAGTACATCATCGACCCGTATCAGATCCCTGCTTTCGAGGCTTACGGCAAGCTGTGGATTGGCCTGGTCAACCGCATGGGCGGCACTCACCACGGCTACTTCCTGCCCAGCGAAGGCGCCAACAACGTCGCCTACGCCCTGTTCAGCTTCCCCAGCCTGGCCGCCTACGAGCAGTACCGCACGGCGTCGGAAACCGACCCCGAGTGCATCGCCGCCTTTGCCCTGGCCACCGAGCAGCGCTTCATCCTCAGCTACGAACGCAGCTTCCTGCGGCCCGTGCACGGCTGAGCCTTGGCAAATACCCTTTCCAAAGCAAGGAACGCAACGTGAAGCATCTCGCAAGAACACTGGGTATGGCTGGCCTTGGGCTGTTGCTTGGCTGCACGCCGGGCCAACGCTTGCCGTTCGATGTGCCATACGGTCACTACGAGAACTTCCTGCGTGAATACGTGGGCGACCGCGGACAACTGACCTGCCAGGTGAGCATCGAGGAAAACCACACCGGCGACAAATGGGTGCCCTCGGTAATCCTCGCCGCCGCCCAGGACGAGCGCGAGGACTACACCCTGTTCCTGTCCAGCTCACCGCAGAGCAACGGCAGCGATCAGCGCACGTTCCACCTGCGCACCTTCGTCAACGCCACTGCCGTCATCAGCGACCACTTCCTCAACGCGCCCAATCGCAACGACCAGTACGGCCTGCGCCTGGCCTGGCATGCCGATGGTTCGATCAGCTACCAGGTCGACAACGGCGATGGCTGGACGCCCAAGGCAACGGTGCAGAGCCCAGGGTTCAAGGTGCGCCATGTGAGTGCCCACGCCAGTGGTGTCAAAGGGGTCGCGCACTGCGTGGTCAGTGACAGCGATGTGTAAAGAGGGCTGCCCGGTCAGGCGCCGGGCTGCTGCCCTGCCCGCAGTGCCGCGATGAATACGTCCAGCGGTACACGCACAGCAGGCCGGTCCTTTTCGTCATGGCGCTCGATCAGCACCTGCTCGTCTTCGAACGTCACCCGATAATCATCGCTGTTGTAGGGGTCCACCAGCCTGTTGTTACGGGTAGCCAGGGCCTCTACCAGGATGTGTTGGCGCTCGGTGGCAGTGAATGCTTCGCCGAGCCAGCGCAGCAGACCGGCGTCATGGGATTGGGGATTGGCGGCTTGGAGGGGCATGGCAGGCTCCTTCTGTCATCAAAAAGGCAAAAGGGCCTGCACGGCCCTTTTCCCTGGCCTCGGGATCAGTAGGCAGGATAGGCCGTTTTGATCACCTTGCCACCCATTCGGATATCTTCTGATCGCGGCGCTTCAGGCAGCTTGGTGCAGCCGCGTGATCACTGGTTGCTGGCGCTGCCGCGCCTGCCAGATGTCGTAGTCGACCTGGATGGTCAGCCACAGCCGCGCGGTGCTGATGCCGGCCATCTCCAGGCGCACGGCAAGGTCGGGAGAGACGGCCGCCCGGCCATGCAGTACACGGGACAGCGCTTCGCGGGAGAAGCCCAGGTGCGCAGCGAAGGCCTTTACCGTCAGGCCCAGTGCGGGTAACACGTCCTCGCGCAGGGTTTCACCGGGGTGAGGCGGGTTGAACATAGCCATGGAAAGCCTCCTGATCAGTGATAGTCGAGGTAATCGACCAATTCGACATCAAAACCCGCAAAACGAAACACCACCCGCAAGTTGCCTGACACGCTGACTGACCAGAAGCCGGCCAACTCACCCTTGAGTGGGTGCAACTGCCAGCCCGGCACACTCATGTCGTCGGCGACGAGAGCGCTGTCGAGAAACTGCAGTTGGCGCTTCAAGCGCTGGGCGTGGGCAGCCTGGATGCCGCGGGTGTTGCCCGTTTCGTGGAAAAGCCGCAGTCCTTTGTGGCGAAAGCTGATGATCATGGGGCGCGCCGTATCCATTCAGTGCGAGAGGCGCGAGTGTGACCCCATGAGTCACAGGCAGCAAAGTATCATGTGTGACTCGATGCGTCACATATATTCCTGCTACCCGGCATCAGCCTGGAACGCCACCCCCAACCCCACCTTGACCTTGTCCAGCACGATCAGCGTGCGGTAGGTCTGGATATCGTCGTTGTCGGCAAAGTGTTGCCTGACCAGCTTTTCGAAATGCGCGACGTTGCGCGCCAGCATGACGATGATGAACGACACCCCGCCACTGACGAAGTAGCACTGCTGTACCTCCGGTACTCCAGCGAAGTAGCGCTTGGCACGGTCCATCACCAGCGAGCGGTCGTCGCACAGGCGCGACTCGACGATGGCGGTAAGCTCCTGGCCCAGTGCTTCCGGGGCGATGACGGCGGTATTGGCAAGAATCACCCCATTGGCTTCGAGCTGGGTGATGCGCCGTTGCACGGCGGGGGTCGACAAGCCGATGGCCTCGGCGATCACCCGCTGCGAGGTCTTGTTGTCCTGTTGCAGCATGCGCAGGATCGCCTGGTCAAAGCTGTCGAGCGGGCGCTTGGGCAAATCATTCATGTTCAGGGTCCGAAAAAAGCAATTCACTCATCCTGCGGCGCGTTATACAGCCAATGCTTCGGGGCCGGCGCAGTAGAATCCTGCCACGAATCTGCATGGAGATCGTTGTGCGCCAAGCCAACCCGGGGGCATTCACCCCCATCCTTGCCGCCCTGCTGGGGCTGGTGTCAGTGCAATCGGGCGCCGCCGTCGGCAAGGCCATCTTCCCACTGGTGGGGCCGGAAGGCGTGGCTGCGCTGCGCCTGGGCCTCTCGGCGCTGATTCTACTGGTAGTGCTGCGCCCGTGGCGTATCTGGCGCCAGGCCAACCTGCGCGACCTGGTCGGCTACGGGCTGATGATGGGCTTGATGAACCTGCTGATCTACCGGGCGTTCCTGTATATCCCGGTGGGTATTGCGGTTTCGATCGAAGTGATCGGCCCACTGGGCGTTGCATTGTTGAGCTCGCGGCGGCGCATCGACCTGTTGTGGATCACCTTGTCGGCGTTCGGCCTGGTGCTGTTGCCCTGGGGGGCCGGTGCAGACGGGCTGGACCTGCGCGGCGTGGCCTTTGCCCTGGCCGCCGCGCTGGCCTGGGGGCTTTACGTGACCTTGGGCACGCGAGTGGCAGTGCATGGCCGCCAGGCGGTGGCCAGCGGCATGCTGGTGGCGGCGATGCTCGGCGTACCGCTGGGCGCGTTGCAGGCCGGTAGCCAGCTGCTGCAACCCACGGTGCTGGCCGTGGGGCTGGCAGTGGCATTGCTGTCCAGCACGCTGCCCTTCCTGCTGGACATGTTCGCCATGCGCCACCTGCCGCCAAACGTGTTCGGCGTACTGCTCAGCGCCTCGCCGGCCGCCGGGGCGATTGCCGGCTGGCTGGTGCTGGGAGAGACATTGAGCCTGCTGCAATGTGCGGGGATCGCGGCAATTGCGGCGGCCTGTGCGGGGGCGGCGTTGGTGGGAAGGCCAAGGTAGCGGGGAGGCTTTGCAGAAACCTTACTGTGCTGGCCTGTTCGCCGGCAGGCCGGCTCCCCACAATGAACTTGCACGTCCGCTGTAGGAGCGGCCTTGTGTCGCGAAAGGGCTGCGCAGCGGCCCCAGGATTTGTGGTTGGCGCAAAGTTGCCGGGGCCGCTTCGCGGCCCTTTCGCGACACAAGGCCGCTCCTACAAGTGAAACGCGGGCCGTGGTTACAGCAATGACTTACGCATGAACACCCGCTCAAACCCATCCTGCGCAGCCCGATGCGTCTCGCGATAGCCCAACCGGGCATAGATCGCGATGTTTTCGGTCATCCGCTCATGGGTATAGAGCCGGATAGCCTCACACCCTGCGGCGCGGGCATGTGCCTCGCAGAAGTCCATCAGCATCCGCCCGATGCCCTGCCCTTTGCTCGCGGGCAAAACGGCGACGTTCACCAACAGCAGCTCACGCTCTTCCCGGCGCATGACCAGTAGCCCGACGATGCGCGAGGCCAGCGTGGCAACAAACACATCGTCCTCGTTCACGACCTGCTGGTAATCGTCGAGCATCGGTGCCGGTTCGCGACCAATTCTGGCGATGTAAGGGCTGTAGGCTTCTCTGACCAGCGCCGCGATGGCGTCGGCATCCTCGACTACGGCCTGTCGCAGGGTGATGGCGTTCATTCTTTCACCGTCGGCCAGAGCACCGCCTGGGCGGCAATCACGTGGCCCAGGTTGGCATCGAAGGTAACGCTGGGCGAACCATGCAGCTTGTAGCCCAAGGCGAGCAGCTGCGAAATGCGCTGGCAGAAGCTGGCGTCGTCCTTGCCGGTGATCAGGCGGTAGACCGGCAGGCCGTCGGGGGGCGATGAAGTCATTGGGCAGTCCCTCTCATGGCAGGCGCATATGTGCGCGGGGGCGGCCATCATGTCATAGCGATCTGGTGCTCGTCTTTGGATTGAGCCTGGGCCACCAGGTGCAGGGCGGGAGACAGGGTGAAGGCCACCAGATGCCTGGCGATAGATCTTCAGCGCCTATGAGATCGAGCGCCGCCCGCGCGGCGCATCGCTGGCAAGCCAGCTCCCACATCTGTTTCGGGCCAATTACTCCTGCATGTTCATCACTGTCCGCCTTGTTGGTACGACGCGGTTTCAGCATGGGCGTTGCCGCCGCCCCACATGTCTCAAGGCATGCACCAAGGCAGGCGCCGGTACTTTCACAGGAATAATTGGCCCGAAACAAACTGTGGGAGCTGGCTTGCCAGCGATGCGCCGCGCGGGCGGCGCTCGATCTGATAGGCGCTGCAAATCCTCCGGCGAGCACCTGGTAGCCCTCACCCACTATCCCGATCAGCCCTATGCGCCCTATCCCGCACCGGACACCGCGCCCGGTGCAGATTCAACGCCGTATTGATAATCCCGACATGGCTGAACGCCTGCGGAAAATTCCCCAGCATCCGCTTACCCACCGGGTCGTACTGCTCGGCCAGCAGCCCGACGTCATTGCACAACCCAGTCAACCGCTCAAACAGCATTTGCGCATCCTGCTGGCGCCCGAGCAGCACATACACATCCGCCAGCCAGAACGAACACACCAGGAACGTGCCCTCCCCCGGCGTCAGGCCATCGCTGCAGCTGTCGCTGTCGTAGCGCAGCAGCAGGCCGTTGCGCAGCAGGCGCTGTTCGACCTGCTCAAGGGTGCGCAGAAAGCGCGGATCATCCGCCGGTAAAAAACCGGTCAGGGCAATCTGCAGCAGGCTGGCGTCCAGCTCGGTCGAGCCATAGGCCTGCACGAAGTGCTGCCCGCCGGGGTCCAGGCCACGCGCGCAGACCTCAGCGCGGATCTGCTCGGCAACGCGTCGGTAATGCCTGCCTCGCTCACGGTCTTCCTCGGTGGTCTCGGCCAGGCTGGCGGCGCGGTCGAAGGCGACCCAGGCCATGACCTTGGAATGCACGAAATGCTGACGGCCGCCGCGCACCTCCCACAGCCCTTCGTCAGGCTCGCGCCAGATGCTTTCCAGGTAGGGCAGGATCAGCCGGGCGATGGCGGAGCTGCGCGGATGACGCGGCAGGCCGCCCTTGATGGCCTGGGTCATGGCGTCGGCGAGTTCGCCGTAGATATCGAGCTGCAACTGCTCGGAGGCGGCATTGCCGACGCGCACCGGCTGGGAGTGCTCGTAGCCCGCCAGCCAGGGCAGGCTGAACTCGGGCAGGTCACGCTCCCCCGCCAGGCCGTACATGATCTGCATCTGCTCGGGGTTGCCGGCCACCGAACGCAGCAACCATTCGCGCCAGGCCTGGGCTTCGTCGAAGTAACCGAGATTCATCAGGGCCAGAAGGGTCATGGTGGCGTCACGCAGCCAGCAGTAGCGGTAGTCCCAATTGCGCTCGCCACCCACGCGCTCGGGCAGCGAGGTGGTGACGGCGGCGACCATGCCGCCGGTGGGCGCATAGGTCATGGCTTTGAGCGTCAGCAGCGAGCGGCGCACCAGATGGGTGTAGGGGCCGACGTCCGGGCAGCGGGCGGCGAAGGCCTGCCATTGGGCGATGGTCTGCGCCAGGTCATGATCGACATCGCACCCGGGCTGCACGGGCAGGTGCGAGGGCTGATGGCAAAGGCTGAACAGCTGACGCTCGCCAGCGCCCACGCGAAAACGCGCAACACTGTGATGGTCCTGGCCATGGGCTTCGACACCGCTGCGCAGTATCAGCCGGTCGGGGCCGGCCACCGCACTCAGGGTCAGCGGGTCGATCTTTTCCACCCAGGGCACGCTGCGGCCGTAGTCGAAGCGCAGCACCAGGTCCATCTCGAACGCGGTTTCGCCCGCCAGCCCTTCGACGATGCGCACGATGGCGTTGCTGTCACCCAGGGGCATGCAGTCGAGCACCCGGGCACGGCCGCTGGCGGTGGTCCAGTGGGTTTCCAGCACCAGGGTGTCGTCGAGGTAACGGCGTGAACAGTGTTCCACCGGATCGCTGGGGGCGATGCGCCAGCGGCCATTTTCTTCGTTGCCCAGCAATGCCGCGAACACGGCCGGGGCGTCGAAGCGTGGCAGGCACAGCCAGTCGATGGCGCCGTCGCGGCTGACCAACGCGGCGCTGCGGCAGTTGCCGATGAGGGCATAGTCTTCGATGAGGGCAGGCATCGGGGCTCCTTTGGCGGGTGGGCCTGAGGTTGGATGCCTGGGGGGCGCTAGTCGTTCCGCCCAAGTCGGCCTCATCGCGGGGCAAGCCCGCTCCCACGCTTTGGACCACCCCCAAGGCTTAAATTGGTGCCCAACTTCTTGGGGGCAGCCCACTTCCGTGGGAGCGGGCTTGCCCCGCGATGAGGCCGGTGCAGGCAACCATCAACCCAGGTTATGCCACTCACGCTTGTCGCGGGTCAGCAGCTCGTTGCCTGCCTCCGGGCCATCCTCCCCGGCCGCATAGCCATGCACCTCACCCGCCTCGCTGGCCCAGGCATCGAGAAACGGCTGCACAGCGCGCCAGCCGTTCTCGATGTTGTCGGCACGCTGGAACAGGGTCTGGTCGCCCGTCAGGCAGTCGTAGATCAAGGTCTCGTAACCGGTCGCCGGGGTCATCTTGAAGAAGTCCTTGTAGGCAAACCCCAGCTCGACGTTCTCCATGACCAGCTCCGGCCCGGGCCGCTTGGCCTGCAGGTCGAACCACATGCCCTCGTTGGGCTGGATCTGGATCTTCAGGTAGTTGGGCTTGGGCCGCTCCAGCTCGCTTTCGCGGAACTGCGCATAAGGCGCGGGCTTGAAGCAGATGGCGATCTCGGTGTCGCGCACACTCATGCGCTTGCCGGTGCGCAGGTAGAACGGCACGCCGGCCCAGCGCCAGTTGTCGATCATCACCTTAAGGGCGACGTAGGTCTCGGTCTGGCTGTCTTTGGCAACATTGGGCTCGTCGCGGTAACCGGCCAGCGGCTTGCGCCCCTGTTTGCCGCGGGTGTACTGACCACGCACCGAATTTTTCAGTGCCATCTTCGTCGTCCACGGGCGGATGGCGCCGATCACCTTGGCCTTCTCGCCACGCACCGCATCGGCGCCAAAGGCGGCCGGCGGCTCCATGGCGACCATCGCCAGCAGCTGGAACAGGTGGTTGGGCACCATGTCGCGCAGGGCGCCGGTGCTGTCATAGAAGGCGCCACGGGTCTCGACGCCGACGGTCTCGGCCGCGGTGATCTGCACGTGGTCGATGTAATGGTTGTTCCAGAACGACTCGAACAGGCCATTGGAAAAACGGCTGACCAGGATGTTCTGCACCGTCTCCTTGCCCAGGTAATGGTCGATGCGGTAGATCTGCCGCTCGCTCATCACCTTCAGCAGGCGGGCGTTCAGCGCTTCGGCGCTGGCCAGGTCGGTGCCGAAGGGCTTCTCCACCACCACCCGCCGGAAGCCCCCGGCGGACTCGTCGAGCAAGCCGGCATCGCCCAGGCGCTGAGCCACTTCCGGGAAGAAGCGTGGCGAAGTGGCCAGGTAGAAGATGGCATTGCCGTGGCTGGTCTTGTCGATGCGTTTGGCCAGGGCCTGGTAAGTCGCCGGGTCGAGGAAGTCGCCGGTCTGGTAGTCCAGGCGCTTGGCCAGGCGCGCCCAGAGCTTGTCGTCCAGGCAGCGCTCGCTGCCTTCGCGGCCCTGGTCACGCTCCAGCATGAAGGCATGCAGGCGCTCGGCGAACGCTTCGGCGCTGGCCGCATTGTGATCGACCCCGACGATGCGCAGGTTGCGGTCCAGCAGGCCATCACGGCTGAGGTTGTACAGCGCCGGCATCAGCAGGCGCTTGACCAGGTCGCCGTTGGCGCCGAACAGGAACAGGGTGCAGGGTGGAGCGGCAGGGATGTTTGGTTTGGTCATTCGCCTTTCTTCTCGACGTGGCCACCGAAGCCCAGGCGCATGGCCGAGAGGATCTTGTCACCGTAGGTGCCCTGCTGCTGGCGCGAGCGAAAACGGGCGAACAGCGCGCTGGACAGCACCGGCACCGGCACGGCCTGCTCCACGGCGGCATCGATGGTCCAGCGCCCTTCGCCACTGTCAGACACCGAACCGCTGAACGCGGACAACTGTGGGTCGGCGACCAGGGCGTCGGCGGTCAGGTCCAGCAGCCAGGAGGTGACCACGCTGCCACGGCGCCACACCTCGGCGATCTCGGTCAGGTTGAGGTCGAAGCGCTGGTCTTCGGGCAGTTCGTCGCCGCCCTTGCTGCGCAGCAGGTCGAAGCCTTCGGCGTAGGCCTGCATCAGGCCGTACTCGATGCCGTTATGCACCATCTTCACGTAGTGGCCGGCGCCGGGTGGGCCGGCGTGGATGTAGCCATGCTCGGCGCGCTCGTGCTCACCGCTGCGCCCGTGGGTGCGGGGGATGTCGCCGACGCCAGGGGCCAGGGCCTTGAACAGCGGTTCCAGGCGCTCGAACACCGCCTTCTCGCCACCGATCATCATGCAGTAGCCGCGGTCCAGGCCCCACACGCCACCGGAGGTGCCCACGTCCAGGTAATGCAGGCCACGCTTGGCCAGTTCGGCCGCGCGGCGCATGTCGTCCTTATAGAACGTGTTGCCGCCGTCGATGATCGCATCGCCCGGCTCCAGCAGTTCGGCCAGTTGGGCGATGGTCTGCTCGGTAGGATCGCCCGCCGGCAGCATGACCCACACCGCGCGCGGCGCCTTGAGTTTCTGCACCAGTGCACCGAGGTCGTGGGCCCCCTGCGCGCCCTCGCCTTCAAGCCCGGTGATCGCTTCACGGTTGCGGTCATGCACCACGGTGCGGTGGCCGGCGCGCATCAGCCGCCTTGCGATATTGCCGCCCATGCGGCCCAGCCCGACGATTCCCAGTTGCATGTGGTGACGCTCCCGTTAGAAATGGATTACAACCGTTAAGGATTTCAGATTAGTCCAGCGTACCCGCAGAGGGTTCACCGACGAACGGCGAGACCACGATAAACAAAAAAGTTCCCATGACCAGGGAAAGAATTCAGAATGCGCGCCGCATGAAGCGACTACGCTTTGATTTGTCACCAGCCAGCCCTGCGAGGTGTGCTCATGGGTACCCTGATGCCTGCTACTCCCACCCAGACCCTCTACGTGTCCGTACGCCGTGATGAACTGCGCCAGCTGAAGGACGAGCGTGACCAGTTGCGCCAGCAAGTGGCGCACTTGAACCAACTGCTGGAACAGGCCCGCCTGCAAGGCAAGCCCGCCAGCCTCTGAGTCACCGCCCATGCGCAGGGAGCCGAGCGGCTCCCCGCCCTGCCCGTTTTTACCTCCCGCCCTACCCGCCGACCAGGCACTTCCCTACCTGCACAAATTTTGTAACACCTGCCAACGTTTGCGGGGACGAACGGTCATCAGAAAAATGACCAGCAAGTCACAAGAATGTCGTTTCGTCCCCTACACTCCAGATTCGGCCCGCGTTTTGCTCGGAAAAAGTGACGAAAAAAAGTCGAACTTTCCGAAATGCGGGCAGGTCAGGAGCTAAGTAGGCCAACGCAAAGGGACTTCCTCACGCCAGGCCCACCCACCCCCACCCGTCCACACGCTTTTCGGCCGGATTGCCGAGCGTGCCGTGACTGCGCGCACTGATATCGGGCAAGGACCGCACTACGAAGATGCAACACCGATCAGAGAGAACCAGCACGAAATAACGCAACGGGTGCCCGCACCCGCAAAAACAAGGGACGGAGAGAAGTATGATCAGTGCCGCTGTCGAACCTCACGTAGATGCATTCAAATCGGATAGCCGCGAGCCGCTGCCACCCAGCCTCGCCCCGACAGTCAAGGCACCCGGCGCCCAGCGCCAGCACAACCCCAACAAGCGCAAGGTCCTGTTCGTCACCTCGGAAATCGCCGACCTGGTCAAGACCGGCGGCCTGGGCGACGTGTCCGCCGCCCTGCCACGGGCGTTGGCCCACCTGCACGATGTAAGGGTGCTGATCCCCGGCTACCCCCAGGTGATGGAGAGCGACAACCCCATCCATATCGTCGGTGAGCTGGGCGGCCACGCGGCACTGCCGCCGTGCAAGATCGGCCGCATGGACCTGGCCGACGGCCTGGTGATCTATGTGCTGATCTGCCCCGAGCTGTACCAGCGCGAAGGCACCCCCTACGGCGCCAACAACGGCCGCGACTGGCCGGACAACCATATCCGCTTCGCCCGCCTGGGCCTGGCCGCCGCGGAAATTGCCGCCGGTGAAGGCATGGCCCACTGGCGCCCCGACCTGGTGCACGCCCACGACTGGCCGGCCGGCCTGGCCCCGGCCTACATGCACTGGCGTGGGCTGAGCACCCCGACCCTGTTCACCATCCACAACCTGGCCTACCAGGGCGTTTACAGCCGCGCCTGCAGCCCGGAGTTGGCGATCCCCGACCACGCCATGCAACAGGAAGGCATGGAGTTCTACGGCAAGCTGTCGTTCCTCAAGGCGGGCCTGGCCTACTCCAGCCACATCACCACGGTGAGCGCCACCTACGCCCGGGAAATCACCACCCCCGAGTTCGGCTGCGGCCTCGACGGCTTCCTTGCCAGCAAGGCCCAGCAAGGCTTGCTCGGCGGCATCCCCAACGGTATCGACGAGAGCTGGGATTCGGCCACCGACAGGCACCTGGTGCACAACTTCAGCCTCAACGACTGGGACGGCAAGGCGCGCAACACCCAGCAGGTGCGCGAGCTGTTCGGCCTGAACGCGTCCAAGGGGCCGCTGTTCGCCGTGGTCTCGCGGCTGGTCTACCAGAAAGGCCTGGACCTGACCCTGGGCGTGGCCGACTACATCGTCGAGCAAGGTGGCCAGATCGCCATCATCGGCCGTGGCGAGCCCGAGGAAGAACAGGCCATGCGCGAGCTGGCACTGCGTCACCCGGGCCGCATCGGCGTGCGCATCGGCTTCAACGAAACCGATGCCCGACGGATGTTCGCCGGCAGCGATTTTCTGCTGATGCCATCGCGCTATGAGCCGTGCGGTCTGAGCCAGATGTACGCGCAACGCTTCGGTTCGCTGCCGGTGGCGCGCAATACCGGCGGGCTGGCCGACACCATCGAGAACGGCGTCACCGGGTTCCTGTTCGACGACTCGACCCTGGACAGCTACCGCGAAGCCCTGAGCCGCGCCTTCTACGTGTATGGCAAGAAGCACCTGCTCAACGCCATGCGCTGCCTGTCGATGACCCAGCCCTTCAACTGGTGCCAGGCGGTGGAACCCTACGCGCGGCTGTATGAGGACCTGGTCAAGCAGACCCAGATCGCCCACTACTGAGCGGAGAGCGGACGATGCACAGGCATGGCGCGCAGGTAGTGGACGCCACGTCGGCGCGCTTTGCCCTCTGGGCGCCGGATGCGCGCAGCGTGAGCGTGGAAGTCGAGCGGCAGCCCGCCGTTGAGCTTTCGCCCGTTGATGACGGTTGGTACGTCGGCGTTGCCCCGTGCCAGGCAGGTGAGCGGTATCAATTGCTTATCGACCGGCAGCTCAAGGTGGCCGACCCGGCTTCGCGCTATCAGCCCGAGGGCGTGCAGGGGCCGAGCGAGCTGGTGGACCTTGCCGGCTATCCGTGGCAACACCCCTGGCAGGGCCGCCCGTGGCACGAGGCGGTGATCCAGGAGTTGCACGTGGGCCTGCTCGGCGGTTACCGCGGCGTGGCCGAGGCGCTACCACGCCTGGCCGCGCTGGGCATCAGCGCCATCGAGCTGATGCCGCTGGGCCAGTTCCCCGGTGAGCGTAACTGGGGCTATGACGGCGTGCTGCCGTTCGCCCCACAGCACAGCTACGGCACGCCGCAGGAGCTGTGCGCACTGATCGACCAAGCCCACGGCCACGAACTGATGGTGCTGGTGGACGTGGTCTACAACCACTTCGGCCCGGACGGCAACTACCTGCACCAGTACGCCAGCCCGTTCTTTCGCCAGGACCGGCAGACACCCTGGGGCGCGGCCATCGACTTTCGCAGGCCAGCGGTGCGCGAGTACTTCATCCAGAACGCGCTGATGTGGCTGTGCGACTACCGCTGCGACGGCCTGCGCCTGGATGCGGTGCACGCCATCGACCAGCCGGATTTCCTCGTCGAACTGGCGCAGCGGGTGCGCGCGGCGGTAGCGCCGGGCCGGCAGATCTGGCTGGTGCTGGAAAACGAACACAACCAGGCCGCGCTGTTGGAGCAGGGCTTCGACGCCCAGTGGAACGACGACGGCCACAACGCCTTGCACGTACTGCTGACGGGCGAAACCGAGGGCTACTACGCCGACTACCAGCAGCGGCCGATCGAGCAGCTGGCACGCTGCCTGGCCGAAGGCTTCGTGTTCCAGGGCCAGGCCAACCGCCATGGCACGCCACGGGGCGAACCCAGCGGCCACCTTGCGCCCAGCGCGTTCGTGCTGTTTTTGCAGAACCACGACCAGGTCGGCAACCGCGCTCTGGGCGAGCGCCTTACCCGCCTTTGTCCGCCGCAGGCCCTGCGCGCGGCCACCGGGCTGTTGCTGCTGGCGCCGATGATCCCGCTGCTGTTCATGGGTGACGACGACGGCAGCTGCAAACCGTTCCTGTTTTTCACCGACTTCCACGACGCGCTGGCCGATGCCGTGCGCGAAGGCCGGCGTGGTGAGTTCGCCCACTTCGACGCCTTCGCCGACCCCGCCAGACGCGAACAGATCCCCGACCCCAACGCTGAAACCACCTTCGAACGTTCCCGGCCGCAGCCAAAGGACGTGCTGGCCGGCTGGCACGGCCTTTATCAGCAGCTGCTCGACCTGCGTAAACGCCACCTCATCCCGCACCTGCCCGGCACCCGCGCACTGGGCACCGAGGTGCTGGGCGACAAGGCGCTCACTGCGCGCTGGCGCCTGGGCAACGGCCAGCAGCTGCGTATCGACCTCAACCTCGGCGCCCAGCCCCAGGCCGCGCAACTGCCGCCCCAGGCGCTGCGCCTGTACGGCAGCAGCGACAACGCCCACCCCGACTCGACACTCGCCGCGTACAGCTGCGTGGTCAGCCTGCTGCCCCCCAAACCGGAGACGCCATGAGCGAACAGCCCCTGCACCGCCTGGCCGCCCGCGTCGGCCTGGCCCGCGACTGGATCGACGCCAACAACCGCCCGCAGCAGGTCAGCGACGAGGTGCTGCGCCGTGTATTGCAAGCCCTTGGCCACCCCGCTGACGACGACCAGGCCATCGCCAGCAGCCTGCGCCTGGTCGAACAGGCCGAAGACAGCGAACACCTGCCGCCGCTGCTGACCGTCGATGTCGACCAGCCCCTCGGCCTGCAACGCTGGTTCAGCGCCGGCAGCCAGGTGCACTGCACCTTGGAGGACGCCAGCCAGCGCACACTGGTGCTGGACACCCAGGCACGCCTGCAGGGCGGGCTGCCGACCGGCTATCACCGGTTGGCCATCGATGGCCGCACCTTCACCCTCGCCGTGGCGCCGCGGCGCTGCCACGCGCTCGAAGATGCCATCGGCGAACCGCCACCGCGCTGCTGGGGCCTGGCGGTGCAGTTGTACAGCCTGCGCCGCCCCGACGATGGCGGCTATGGCGACTGCCTGGCGCTGGAACAGCTGGCGCGCAGTGCCGCCGAGCGCGGCGCCGATGCCCTGGCGATCAGCCCGATGCACGCGCTGTCGGCCTTCGACCAACAGCACTTCAGCCCCTATTCACCGTCCAGCCGGCTGTTGCTCAACGCACTGTACGCCAGCCCCGCAGCCCTGCTGGGCGAACGCGCCGTGCGCATGGCGATCGAGGCCTGCGGGCTTGCGCAGACACTGGAAGACCTGCAGCAACAGCCGCTGGTGGACTGGCCACGCGCCGCCAAGGCCCAACAGCGTTTGCTGGAAGCGCTGTACCAGGATTTCAGCCAGGGCGACCACCCGCTGCGCGCAGACTTCGCCAGTTTCCGCGAGGCCGGCGGCGAACGGCTCGAACACCATTGCCGTTTCGAAGTGCTGCAAAGCGAGGCGGTGGACCAGGGCCTGGGCGCCGATTGGCGCAACTGGCCAAAGGCCTGGCACGACCCCTATCACCCGGAAGTCGAAGCCTTCGCCGCCGCCTACCCGGCCCGTGTCGAATTCCACGCGTTCTGCCAGTGGCTCAGCGAACGCAGCCTGCAACGCGCCCAGGACGCGGCGCGCAGCAATGGCATGGCGATCGGCCTGATCGCCGACCTGGCGGTGGGCGCCGACGGCGCCGGCAGCCAGGCCTGGAGCCGCCAGGACGAGCTGCTGGCCGACCTCAAGGTCGGCGCGCCGCCCGACATCCTCAACCGCGCGGGGCAGGACTGGGGCATCTGCGCCTTCTCCCCTGAAGGCCTCAAGCGCAACGGCTACCGCGCCTTCATCGAGATGCTGCGGGCCAACCTGGCCCATGCCGGCGGCCTGCGCATCGACCATGTGATGGGCCTGCGCCGGCTGTGGCTGATCCCCCGTGACGCCACTGCCCGCGAGGGCGCCTACCTCAACTACCCGCTCGACGACCTGCTGCGCCTGCTGGCCCTGGAATCGGTACGGCACCGGGCGATCATCCTCGGCGAGGACTTGGGCACCGTGCCCGAAGGCCTGCGCGAGCGCCTCGCGGCCAAGGCCGTGCTGGGCATGCGCGTGCTGCCCTTCGAGCAGGATGCGCCCGGCCGCTTCAAGCCGATCCTCGACTGGCCGGACAACGCCCTGGCCACCACCGGCACCCATGACCTGGCGCCGCTGGCCGGCTGGCTGCAAGCCCGTGACATCGACTGGAACAACCGCCTGCAACTGATCGACGCCACCACCGAAGGGCACTGGCGCAATAGCCGGGCGCTGGAGCGCGACGGCCTGCGCCGCACCCTGGAGCACAACTACGGCCCGTTGGCGGACGACAGGGCATTGATTGACGCGGCGATCCGTTACGTCGGCCACACCCGCGCCCCCTTGGTGCTGGTGCCGCTGGAGGACCTGCTGGGCTGCGACGAGCAACCCAACCTGCCCGGCACCACCGCTGGCCACCCCAACTGGCGGCGCCGCTTCAAGGCCACGGCCCTCGAGCTGCTCGACGACGAGGACGCGGCGCGGCGCCTGGAGCTGCTGGCCCAGGCCCGCGAACAAGCCTGGGAGCGTGATCGATGAAGCCGCTGACCGCCACCCTGCGCCTGCAACTGCACAGCGACTTCACCCTGGATGACGCGACGCCGTTGGTGCCCTATTTCGCCCAGCTCGGCATCAGCCATCTGTATGCCTCGCCGATCCTGACTGCCCGTGCAGGCTCGCGCCACGGCTACGACGTGGTCGACCCGACCCGGGTCAACCCCGAGCTGGGCGGCGAGGCCGCGCTGGAGCGCCTGGTGGCCGCCTTGCGCCAGCACGGCATGGGCCTGATCCTCGACACGGTGTCCAACCACATGGCCGTGGGCGGCGCCGACAACCCCTGGTGGCAGAGCCTGCTGGCCTGGGGCCGGCGCAGCCCCTATGCAGAGTTCTTCGATATCCAGTGGCACTCCAGCGACCCGCTGCTGGCCGGGCAACTGCTGTTGCCGTTCCTCGGCAGCGACTATGGCGTGGCGCTGCTCAACGGCGACATGCCCCTGACCTTCGACGCCGAGCATGGCCGGTTCGAGGTCGCCCATCACGAGCATCGTTTCCCGATCTGCCCGCTGGACTACGGGCGCATTCTCGGCCGTGCCGAAGACCCACGGTTGCAGGCCCTGGCCCAACACTTCAGCGCCCTGCACGAGGCCGCCGAACCGTTGGCCGACGCCGTGACGCTGCACCGCGACCTGGCCCTGGTGGTCGACGCCGGGGCCAGCCTCGAAGGCGCCCTGGCCGCCTTCGACAGCCGCACCGAAGCCGGTTTCAAGCAGCTGCACCTGTTGCTGGAACGCCAGACCTATCGCCTGGCCAGCTGGCGCACCGCCGCCGACGACATCAACTGGCGGCGCTTTTTCGACATCAATGAACTGGGCGGCCTGCGGGTGGAGCGTGCGGTGGTGTTCGAAGCCACCCACGCCAAGCTGTTCGAGCTGATCGAGCGCGGGCTGGTGGATGGCTTGCGCATCGACCATATCGACGGCCTGGCCGACCCGCGCCGTTACTGCCGCAGCTTGCGCCGACGAGTCGACGGGTTGCTGGCGCGCCGACCGCTGCAGGCGGGCGTGGAGCACTTCCCGATCTACGTCGAGAAAATCCTCGGCGCCGATGAACACCTGCACCGCGACTGGCTCACCGACGGCACCACCGGCTACGAGTTCATGAACCAGGTCTCGCTGCTGCAACACGACCCGGCGGGCGAAGCACCGCTGACCGAGCTGTGGAGCACCGTCAGCGAACGGCCGGCATTTGCCGAGGAAGTGCGCCAGGCTCGCCACCTGGTGCTCAACGCCGGCCTGGCCGGCGACTGCGAGTCGGTGGCACTGGCCTTGCTGCAGGTGGCCCGCGACGACCTGATGACCCGTGACCTCACCCTCGGAGCCATCCGCCGCGCGCTGCAGGCGCTGGCCGAGCACTACCCGGTGTACCGCACCTACATCAACGCCTGTGGCCGCCCGGCCGAGGACGAGGGGTTCTTCCAGCAAGCCCTCGCTGACGCCCGTCAGTCGTTGAGCGAGGCCGACTGGCCGCTGCTCGAGCACCTGGCGCAGTGGCTTGGTGGCCAGCCCTGGCGGCGCCTGCCCCCGGGCCGACCACGCAAGCACCTGCGTCACGCCTGCGTGCGCTTCCAGCAACTGACCGCGCCAACCGCCGCCAAGGCTGTGGAAGACACCGCGTTCTACCGCAGCGCCCGGCTGTTGTCGCGCAACGACGTGGGCTTCGAGGCCGAGCGTTTCAGTGCCGACCCTGGCTGGTTTCACACGCAAGCCCAGCGCCGCCTGCGCGACTTCCCCGACAACCTGCTGGCCACCGCCACCCACGATCACAAGCGTGGCGAAGACTGCCGGGCGCGCCTGGCGGTGCTCAGCGAGCGCGGGGCCTGGCTGGCCAGCCGGGTGGAGCACTGGCGCGAACTGGCGGCGCCGCTGCGCGAGGCGTTGGAGGATGGCGCCGCGCCCGGCCCGGGCGATGAGCTGCTGCTGTGGCAGACCCTGCTCGGCAGCTGGCCGCTGGCGCTCGACCTGCATGACGCCAACGCACTGCGCCACTACGCCGAGCGCATCGGCGGTTGGCAACAGAAGGCCCTGCGCGAGGCCAAGCTGCGCAGCAGCTGGGCGGCGCCGAACGAGGCTTATGAACAGGCCTGCGCCGCCTATGTGAACGGCCTGCTGCTGGACGCGCAGAACCAGCAGCTGCGCCAGTCGCTGCACGAGGCGGCGCGGCAGATCGCCTGCCCCGGCGCGCTGAACAGCCTGGTGCAATGCCTGCTGCGCATGACCACGCCGGGCGTGCCCGACCTGTACCAGGGCAACGAGTACTGGGACTTCAGCCTGGTCGACCCGGACAATCGGCGCCCGGTGGACTACGCTGCAAGGCGTGCCAGCCTGGACGCCAGCACGCCCCTGGCCGAGCTGCTCGGCCACTGGCAGGACGGGCGCATCAAGCAGGCACTGATCGCCCGGCTGCTGGACTGTCGCATGAGCCATCCCGAACTGTTCCGGGGTGGCGCCTACCTGCCGCTGAACGTGCAGGGGCGCCACGCCGACAAGGTGCTGGCCTTCGCCCGACTGGGCGAGGAGCAGCGCGCCATCGTTGTCGCACCACGGCTTGCCAGCAACTTGCTGGGTAACGCCACAACCCCATTGATCCCGGCACAGAACTGGGACGATACGCGGCTGATCCTGCCGTTTGCCTTGTCGCCTGCCAACTGCTCGGGACTTTTCGGTGGCGGTGCTGTCAGCCCTTCAAAGGAGCTGAAGTTGAGCACCGTACTGATGGAGTTCCCGGTCAATGTGTTGATTGATCATGCCTAACTGCATTCAGGAGCGTCGTGATGAGTGTCGAAGAGAAACGTGTTCGCGAATTCGCCTATCAAATCTGGGAATCGGAGGGCAAGCCGGAGGGTCAGGAAATCCGCCACTGGGAGATGGCCCGCAAGCTGGCCGAGGCTGAAGCGTTAGCGCCCAAGGCCGCGCCGCGCAAGAAGGCGGCGGCCAAGCCGAAGGCGGCGGTGGCTGCTGAAAAGCCTGTGGCGGCGAAGAAGCCAAAGGCAGTGAAAAAGCCGGCTGCAGGCTGAGTGCTGTGCCGGCCTCTTCGCGGGTAAACCCGCTCCCACAGGATCATCATTAGCCTTGGTTGTGCTTGGGTGTGTTGGAGAACCTGTGCTCCAACAGGATCACCATTAGCCTTGGGTGAGATGGAGAACCTGTGGGAGCGGGTTTACCCGCGAAAGAGCCGGCACCGATCCTCTGATGGATCCCCCTCCCCCCGCACCACGAGGACTGCCATGAGCCCCCGCACCCCGAAGAAAACCCGCTCCGTCGCTCCGTCGCGCATCCGCGAAGGCATGCCCTTCCCGCTGGGCGCCACCTGGGACGGCCTGGGGGTCAACTTCGCCCTGTTCTCGGCCAACGCCAGCAAAGTCGAACTGTGCCTGTTCGATTCAACCGGCGAACAGGAGCTCGAGCGCATCGAGCTGCCCGAGTACACCGACGAGATCTACCACGGCTACCTGCCCGATGCACACCCTGGCCTGGTCTACGGCTACCGCGTGCATGGCCCGTATGAACCGCAGAACGGCCACCGTTTCAATCCCAACAAACTGCTGATCGACCCCTATGCCAAGCAACTGGTCGGCACACTGAAATGGTCCGAGGCCCTGTTCGGCTACACCATCGGCCACCCCGACGACGACCTGTCGTTCGACGAGCGCGACAGCGCGCCCTTCGTGCCCAAATGCAAGGTCATCGACCCGGCGTTCACCTGGGGCCGCGACCAACGTGTGCAGATCCCCTGGGAGCGCACCATCATCTACGAGGCGCACGCCCGCGGCATCAGCATGCGCCACCCGGCGGTGCCCGAGGCGCTGCGCGGCACCTTCGCGGGCCTGGCCAACGACGAACTGCTCGGGCACATCAAGGCGCTTGGGGTATCGAGCATCGAGCTGCTGCCGATCCACGCCTTCGTCAACGACCAGCACCTGCTCGACAAGGGCCTGAACAACTACTGGGGCTACAACAGCATCGCCTTCTTCGCCCCGCACCCGCGCTACCTGGCCAGCGGCAAGATCGCCGAGTTCAAGGAGATGGTCGCGCACCTGCACGATGCCGGGCTGGAAGTGATTCTGGACGTGGTCTACAACCACACCGCCGAGGGCAACGAGCGCGGCCCGACCCTGTCGATGCGCGGCATCGACAACGCCTCGTACTACCGCCTCATGCCCGACGACAAGCGCTTCTACATCAACGATTCCGGCACCGGCAACACCCTCGACCTGAGCCATCCGTGCGTGCTGCAACTGGTCACCGACTCGCTGCGCTACTGGGCGGGCGAGATGCACGTGGACGGTTTTCGCTTTGATCTTGCGACCATCCTCGGCCGCTACCACGATGGCTACAGCGAACGCCACGGCTTCCTCGTCGCCTGCCGCCAGGACCCGATGCTCAGCCAGGTCAAGCTGATCGCCGAACCCTGGGATTGTGGCCCCGGCGGTTACCAGGTAGGCAACTTCGCCCCCGGCTGGGCGGAGTGGAACGACCGTTTCCGCGACACCGTGCGCAGTTTCTGGAAAGGCGACGAAGGCATGCTCGCCGACTTCGCCGCGCGCATCACAGCCTCCGGCGACCTGTTCAACAACCGTGGCCGGCGGCCCTACGCCTCGGTCAACTTCGTCACCGCCCACGACGGCTTCACCCTGCGCGACCTGGTGTCGTACAACGACAAGCACAACGAGGACAACGACGAGAACAACCAGGACGGCACCAACAACAACCTGTCGTGGAACTGCGGCGTCGAAGGCCCGACCGACGACCCTGCGATCAATGCCCTGCGCATGCGCCAGATGCGCAACTACTTCGCCACCCTGCTGCTGGCCCAGGGCACGCCGATGATCGTCGCTGGCGACGAGTTCAGCCGCACCCAGCATGGCAACAACAACGCGTATTGCCAGGACAGCGAGATCGGCTGGGTCAACTGGGAGCTGGACGAGGACGGCAAGGCCTTGCTGGCCTTCGTCAAACGCCTGACCCGCCTGCGCCTGGCCTACCCGATCCTGCGCCGCTCGCGCTTTCTGGTGGGCGACTACAACGAGGCGATCGGGGTCAAGGACGTGACTTGGCTGGCCCCGGACGGCAGCGAGATGACCGTGGAGCAGTGGGAAGACCCGCACGGGCGTTGCCTGGGCATGCTGATGGACGGCCGCGCCCAGGTCAGCGGCATTGCCCGCCCCGGGGCCGAGGCGACCTTGCTGCTGATCGTCAACGCCTACCACGACGTGGTGCCGTTCAAGCTGCCGCCGGTGCCGCAGGGCGAGTACTGGAGCTGCCTGGTCGACACCGATCGGCCAGAGCTGCGCAAGCCGCAGCATCTGCAGTTCGACACGGTGTTCGAGGTGCAGGGGCGGTCGTTGCTGTTGATGGTGTTGCAGCGGGAAGAGGACTGAACCTGGCAACGGACGGGCGGTCCTAATCCGTAGCCATGATCACCAAAATACCTGTGGGAGCGGGTTTACCCGCGAAGACCACACTACGGTGCATGGCACGGGCTACGCCCGTGTTCGCGGCGGTTCGACGGCTCGATAAACCCGCTCCCACAAGAATCGTGTAAATCGCTACAGGAGTCCCTGTGAACCCCGAAGCCGGCAGTCCAGGTTTCGCCAGCGTCAGCCAGGCCCCGGCCGTGCACCGGGTCAAGGTGCTGACGGTCAATACCCACAAGGGTTTCACCGCCTTCAACCGGCGCTTCATCCTGCCGGAGCTGCGCGAGGCGGTGCGCAGCACCCAGGCCGATATCGTGTTCCTGCAGGAAGTGCTGGGCAGCCACGATCGCCACGCCAGCCGCTACCCCGGCTGGCCGCAGACCTCGCAGTACGAATTCCTCGCCGACAGCATGTGGAGCGATTTCGCCTACGGGCGCAACGCGGTGTACCCGGACGGCCACCACGGCAACGCGCTGCTGTCCAAGTACCCGATCATCGAACACCGCAACCTCGACGTGTCGATCACCGGCCCCGAACGGCGCGGCCTGCTGCACTGCGTGCTAGACGTGCCCGGGCAAGCACCGGTGCATGCCATTTGCGTGCACCTGTCGCTGCTGGAAAGCCATCGGCAAAAACAGCTGCAACTGTTGAGCAAGCTGCTCGATGCACTGCCCGCCGACGCCCCGGTGATCATCGCCGGTGACTTCAACGACTGGCAGTTGCACGGCAATCGCACCCTGGGCCGGCAACAGGGCCTGCACGAAGCCTTCGAACGCCATCACGGCCTGCTCGCCCGCACTTATCCTGCGCGCCTGCCACTGCTGCGCCTGGACCGTATCTACCTGCGCAACGCCGACAGCCATGGGCCGAAGATCCTTGGCCACAAGCCCTGGACACACCTCTCCGATCATCTACTTTTAACCGTTGAGGTATGGGTGAAATACACTTAGGGTGCGGCATGTGAAATGCGCTTACTCACACATGCGTACTGTACCGGTTAACTCAACTCGCTAATTTCCATTCAGGTGAGTCTATTTCAACAGCACATACCGTATTCGGCCCTGTCTCGGCATAGAATTTGACAGCTTTGGTATCGATATCGCTATAGAGCCTCACAAATACCTCTTCAAGCGTGTACCTCAGTGCAGGAGGCTTGATCAGTGTACCGAATACATTAAACGGCTCCCGCTCCATCAAGAAAGAGAAGCGCTGGGTCTCGTCCAGTCGCCAAGCTGAAAACGCCTCGTCACTCATAGCAATAGCCCCCTGTGCTATAGGGGCCTCTTGAACATATGCTTCCGAACGGGGCCCCTTCAATAACGGAGCATAGTCATTGAGCATCTCATTGATATCCGCAGCCTGCGTCAGATCAACAATAACGAAGTCCAATTTAACCTGTTCAAAAAAGCGCCTCACCTCAGAAACCAATGAAACAATACGGACATGCAACGCCGTCAAATTCCTAGCATTTTCGTTTGCACCCGACGTGATAGATATATCACGACCATTGATCTCAACAACGTACTTCAAATCGCCTCGCGAAAAGATATCTGCCGCCTTGACGTGCCGGGCAAAATAGGGAATTTTATTAATCGACAGCCCTTGCCACGAAGCGAAGCTCAAACCAAACTCACAAGTTGACTTATTATCTTTGACATCAATTGATACCTTGACATCAATTACGGAATCCGAACTTCTCCCTTGCAACTTAAGATAACGAGCGCCCACCGTCAACTTACAAGGGAACGAATAAATCAAATGTTCTTTAGACGAATCATGGGCATAGAGCTGACTCTCCACATGCGCAGCGGGGCCTGAAAATGTAAAAAAACCCTCGTTCTCGCTGCCGGTTGCCTGAAGTCGATCAAAAAGCGGAGATCCAGTGATTGCGACCTCTGATCTGCTAAGCGTTATTTCTTCCCCAGACTCATATAACTCCCTTACTTTACTTTCCACACTAGGAGCCACCGCAAAATTTAACTTTAAATCCGGCTCAAGCGCCTTAATACGGTGCGATATAGTTCCTCCTCCGTATTGAATATCGACATCAAAGCGAGGGTCCAACTCATTCAAGGCTTCTTTGTATACCTCTGCATACTGGGGAAATGTCGGCGTCAATGCGTCCATATCTGCTTTAATAAAATCACGCACACCTCGCATCACTTTTATTGAGGTAGCACTCTCCATCTCTGAAGCTGAAAACATCCTTACATCTACTAGAGCATTCGCTCTCTCTTCCGCCAAGCGCTTCCACTCGACCAACGTTTTCACGCTGTAGGCGGAGTCATCAGCGTCAACAAGCACAGAGTGCGTGCCGCACATCCATATCCCATTAAGATGGCTGGAGCGTTGTTCCGAACTCTGATCTGGATCGTAGCGAGGTCCATTCGGCGAGGCAGCCTTTATGTGACATGCAACACCGATATTTAAACGACCCGATCGGTTTTTTTTCGCTCCGACCGTTGTTTTTCGACATTCAGGAAATGAGCAACAGTTACCTGCCATGTCCCGAATTTTGGTTTTCGTCCACGGCGTAAATTCATCTTCCTTCTTTCTAGCCATTGTTACTCCTGATCCTCTCGCACCGTCCAATCGGCGGGTGTTGTTTCGTGAAAATACGCTCGCTTCAAGCGAATGGTTTAGATGTGCAGCCAAGGCACCCCGACGAGTCATAGCAGGGCTATAGCGAGAAATGGCGACGCCGGCCGGGCGCCCCAGACGCGGCCAAAAGTGAACAGCGCATTTCAAATTGCAGGGCACTAACGATGAAGCTCACATGGCAAAACGCCAACGAAAAATTTCCGACATTCTTTATCTCAAATGGTCTGAACATGCAAGCAACCCCTTATCTGGCAAACGAAAAGTTCAGAAATAACTCCATCACGGAAGATGCCATTGTTCACAGTCTTGCCTGCACATTGAGCAACACGCATGGGCGGGGGGATGGGCCTGTAGCAACGATTCGGCATAGCCGCGCGGCGATAAATCGCCATTATCGATATGGCAGTGCCAATTCCGATCAAATTCAATGGCTTGAATTACTCAACGAACCCTTGCCAAAGCCTTCACACATTCTTGACGCAAGCCCTGTCCTCTCCTTAGCTGAACAGAACCAACAGACGTAAAAATTCGTGCCGGGCCTCTAGCTCGCGCCTTTGTGCGCGCTCAAGCAGGCTGGCGCGCTGGCTTGGGTCGCCCCTGTTTTTGTCGTACAGCCCGTGACATCAGGCCAGATTGCCCGGCTGTTCAACGTGCTGTCCAACACACAACAACAGGAGATCCGCCATGAAAAGCACCTCGAACCCCCTGCGTTTCGAAGCTTTTTGCTGCGCGGTTTCCACGTCGCTGCTCTTGGCAACCCCGGTGGAAACCTTCGCCTTCGAACTGCAGGAGGGCGAACCCTTCGCCCGGTTCCTGGAACAGCCCGAGGTCCCCCAACTCTCACTCGACCCGCTGAGCGTCAATGGCCTCAACCAGGGCATGCTCTCGGCATTCTCCACGCAGATGAGCGAGCGCCACGGCCCACTGGCCAGCGACATGATCGCCAGCCAGTGGGCGCAGTTCTTCCCCGGCACACCAAGGCCTGCAGCCCAGGCGCCGGCGCAACTGGAGGCGCCCAGCCAGCAGTTGATGATCGGCCCCGACCTGTTCGTGCGCGAAACCAGCGCAGGCAACGTTCACCGTGCCGGGATCTTCGTCGGCCACAACAACCTGCAAAGCAGCTTCAACGGCATGCGCCCCTTGCTCGGTGACAAACAACGCAATGCGGTGAACCTCAGCGGCGAGAGCCTGGGCGTGTACTGGAGCATGACCCATGAGCAGGGCTGGCATGTGGACGCCGTGGCCATGGGCACGCGCATCGACGTCAATGGCCGCTCCCAGGCCGGCCAGCGGGTGGACGACAGCGGCCATGCGATGACCTTCTCGGTAGAGGGCGGCTTCCCCATCGGCCTGGGGGGCGGCTGGGTGATCGAGCCCCAGGCGCAGTTGATCAACCAGCAGTTCTTCCCGGGCAGCCAGGTGCAGGAGGAAACCTTGCAGGCGTTCGACAGCCAGCCAAGCTGGAGCGGCCGGGTCGGTGCCAAGCTGTCGGCGCGCTATGAAGTGAAAGGCATGCCGATCGAGCCCTATGTGCGCACCAACGTCTGGTACGACTTCAGCAACAGCGACGCGGTGAAGCTGGACCAGGTCGACAAGATCTCCAGCTCGCGCAGTTCGACCTCGGTGGACCTGGGGTTGGGGCTGGTGGCGCGGGTCACGCCGAACGTGGCGCTGTTCGTCAGTGCCGATTACAGCAGCGATGTGGATGACAATGACCTGAATGGGCTGATTGGCAGCCTCGGTGTGCGGATGCGCTGGTAGAAGCTCGCACTGTGCCACCCCATCGCACTGTAGGAGCGGCCTTGTGTCGCGAAAGGGCTGCGCAGCAGCCCCCGGCTTTCCGCTTAAACGCATCGATCGCTGGGGCTGCTGCGCCGCCCTTTCGCGACACAAGGCCGCTCCTACAGAGAGGGTGTGACGGCTATCAGGCGGGTTTCATCACCAACACCCCCAAAGGCGGCAGGTTCAACGCCAGCGACAGCGGCTGGCCATGGCTGGCGACCGGGTCACTGCTCACCCCCCCCAGGTTGCCCACGTTCGACCCTGCATACAGCCCGGCATCGCTGTTGAGCAACTCTTGCCAACGTTCGCCGAACGGCACGCCGATCCGGTACCCCTCGCGCGGCACCGGGGTGAAGTTGGCCACCACCAGCAAGGGTTCGCCCTGGCTGCTCCAGCGCAGCCAGGCGTACACGCTGTTGTGCGCATCGTCGCCGATCAGCCACTGGAAGCCCTGGGGCTGGCAGTCCTGTTCATGCAGTGCCGGTTGCTCGCGGTACAGCCGGTTGAGGTCGCCGACCAGGCGCTGTACTCCTTGGTGCTCGGGGTATTGCAGCAGGTACCAGTCCAGTTGGCTGTCGTGGTTCCACTCACGCCACTGGCCGAACTCGCAGCCCATGAACAGCAGCTTCTTGCCTGGGTGGGCCCACATGAACGCGAGGTAGGCGCGCAGGTTGGCGAACTTCTGCCAGCGATCGCCGGGCATCTTGTCGATCAGCGAGTGCTTGCCGTGCACCACCTCGTCGTGGGAGATAGGCAGGATGAAGTGCTCGGAGTAGGCATAGATCAGCCCGAAGCTCATCTCGTTGTGGTGGTAGGTGCGGTGGATCGGGTCGTTCTGGATGTAATGCAGGGTGTCGTGCATCCAGCCCATGTTCCACTTGTAGGCAAAGCCCAGGCCGCCCTGTTGCGTGGGCTGGCTGACGCCGGGCCAGGCGGTGGATTCCTCGGCGATGATCAACGCGCCCGGTGCCTCGTGGGCCGCGACGCCGTTGAGGTGGCGGATGAAGTCGATGGCTTCGAGGTTCTCGCGCCCGCCATGGCGGTTGGGCACCCACTCGCCGGCCTTGCGCGAGTAATCGCGGTAGAGCATCGACGCCACGGCATCGACGCGCAGGCCGTCGATGTGGAAATGCTTGAGCCAGTGCAGCGCCGAGGCCAGCATGAAGCCGCGCACCTCGTTGCGCCCGAGGTTGTAGATCAGCGTGTTCCAGTCCTGGTGGAAGCCTTCCAGCGGATTGTCGTACTCGTACAACGCGGTGCCGTCGAAGCGCGCCAGGCCGTGTTCGTCGGTGGGGAAATGCGCCGGTACCCAGTCGAGGATCACGCCGATGCCGCCCTGATGGCAGGCGTCGATGAAGAAGGCGAAATCTTCCGCCGTGCCGTAGCGCGAGGTCGGGGCGAACAGCGACAGCGGCTGATAGCCCCAGGACCCGCCGAACGGGTGCTCCATGATCGGCATCAGCTCGATATGGGTGAAGCCCAGTTCCTGCACGTAGGGCACCAGGCGTTCGGCCAGTTCGCGCCAGTTGTAGAAGCGCGCGACCTCGCCGGTATCGTCCAGCTCGCAGCGCCAGGAGCCAGCGTGCAGCTCGTAGATCGACAGCGGTGCGTTGTAGGCGTGGCGCTGGGCGCGCTGCGCCATCCATTGCTCATCGCGCCAGTCGTGGGCCAGGGCGCCGGCCACCTTCGAGGCGGTACTCGGTGGCAGCTCGGTGGCGCGGGCCAGCGGGTCGGCCTTGAGCGGCAGCACGCCGTCGGCGCCGAGCACTTCGAACTTGTAGGTTTCGCCGACACCCAGGCGCGGCACGAACAACTCCCACACCCCGGCGCTGTGGCGCAGGCGCATGGGGTGGCGGCGGCCGTCCCAGTTGTTGAAGTCGCCCACCACCGAAACCCGCCTGGCGTTGGGCGCCCACACCGAGAAACACACGCCGTCGATGCCGTCGGCCTGGGTCGGTTGCGCACCGAAGCGGCCGGACAGGTCGCGGTGGTTGCCCTCGGAGAACAGGTACATGTCCATATCGCCCAGTTGCGGGCCAAAGCTGTATGGGTCTTCGGTGACCTGCTCGCCCCCGGCCCAGCCGATCTGCAGCAGGTACGGTTGTGCATCGTTGATGTGCGCGGTGAACAACCCTGGCAGGCGCTGTTGCTCCATTTCAGCGAGCACGTGCCCGCCATCGCGGGCCAGCACGCGCACATTCAGGGCGTTGGGCAGGAAGGCCCGGATAAACTGACCGCCTGCACCATCGGGGTGCGGGCCGAGCACGGCGAACGGGTCGGCGTGCGTGGCGCTGGCAAGGGCGTCCAGGTCCCGTTGCCGAAGGCTGCCGTTGTCACGCGTGGTTGCATTCATCTCACTGCCCCTTTCCATGTGTTTACACGATTGCTTGACGAGCTTTTGGGCGCGGCGTGGGAGCGGGCTTGCCCCGCGATGAGGGTTGAGGCC
>NZ_JBDJLM010000067.1:0-29252 GCF_039673365.1 Pseudomonas sp. TWI923
GGGCTGCTGCGCAGCCCTATCGCGACACAAGGCCGCTCCTACAGGTGTATCCGTGCGCCCTGGGGTCAAACCCTGAACTGATTGATCAAGCGCCGCTGCTGCTCGGCCAGCTTGGTCAGCTCGGCGCTGGCCTGGCTCGACTCGTCGGCGCCGCCGGCCACTTCGCCGGCCACTTGGCCGATACTGATCACGTTGCGGTTGATGTCCTCGGCCACCGCGCTCTGCTGCTCGGCGGCGCTGGCGATCTGGGTGTTCATGTCGTTGATCACCGAAACCGCCTGGGTGATGCTCTCCAGCGACTGCGCCGCGCGGCTGGCCTGCTGCACGCTGACATCGGTCTTGCCCTGGCTGTCTTCCATCACCTTGACCACTTCGCGGGTGCCCTGCTGCAGCTGCTGGATCATCTGCTGGATTTCCTGCGTGGCCTGCTGGGTCTTCTGTGCCAGGTTGCGGACTTCGTCTGCGACCACGGCGAAGCCACGGCCCTGCTCGCCGGCGCGGGCAGCCTCGATGGCGGCGTTGAGCGCCAGCAGGTTGGTCTGCTCGGCAATCGCGCGGATCGCAACGAGGATGGCGTTGATGTTCTCGCTGTCGCGGGCCAGGTCCTGCACCACGGTCACGGCCCGGCCGATCTCGCCGGCCAGTGCGCTGATCGAGTGCGAGGTGTCACGTACGATCTCCAGCCCCTGGTTGGCCGCGCGGTCGGCCTCGCTGGCCGCCTGCGCCGCCTGGGTGGCGTTGCGCGCCACGTCCTGCGCGGTGGCGGTCATTTCCTGCACGGCGGTGGCCACCTGGTCGATCTCCACCATCTGCTTGTGCACGCCCTGGTTGGTGCGGATGGCGATGTCGGCGGTGTGCTCCGACGAATCGCTGACTTTCTGCACCGAGCTGACCACCTGGCTGATCATGGCCTGCAGCTTGACCAGGAAGGTGTTGAAGCCCTTGGCGATGGCGCCCAGTTCGTCGGCGCGGTCGCTTTGCAGGCGGCGGGTCAGGTCGCCTTCGCCCTGGGCGATGTCGTCGAGCATGGCCACCATCTGGCGCAGTGGGCGGGCGATGCCGTGGGCCAGCAGCCAGATCACCAGCAGACCCAGCGCGGCGATGCCCAGGCCGACCACGGTCATGCCGGCGATGTCGGTGCGACGTTGCTCGGCCAGGTCCTGCTGCAGCTGGTTGACGTCGGCCATCACCGTGCTCAACGGCAGTTCCAGCAGCAAGGTCCAGCGCGCATCTGTGCTGGCGACCTTGAACGGCAGGTACAGCTCGATGCGGTCCTTGCTGGCGTCCACTTCATAATGCAGCGCTTCGCCGCTCAAGCTGCTCAGGGTGGCCGCCTCTTCGCTGGCGAGCACCTCGCTGGCCTTTTCGCCGAACTTCGACGGGTCTCGGGTATAGGCCACCAGGCGGCCGTTGCTCGACACCAGTGCCAGTTCGCCGGCACCGTCGTAGAGCTGGCGGTCGGCGGCGTTGAGCAGATCCTGGATGAAGTTCACCGACAGGTCGGCGCCGGCCATGCCCTGGAACTGGCCATTGACCATGATCGGCTCGACGAACGAGGCGAGCATGACCATCTTGTCGCCGACTTTGTAGGGTGCCGGGTCGATCACGCAGGCCTTTTTCGACTCTTTCGGGCACAGGTAGTACTCGCTGGCGCGCACACCGGTGGCCAGCACGGTGCGGTCATTGACGTCGGCCAGTTGGTCCTGGCCGAGGCTGCCGTCGCCGTTGCGGAACCACCAGGGCAGGAAGCGGCCGTTGGCGCTGTCGATACCGACCAGCTTGCTGCCGACGTAGCGGGCGTCGTCATGGTCGAGGGCGTTGGGCTCCCAGCCCAGGTACGCGCCCAGTACCGTCGGGTTGACCTCGACGGTGCGCTTGAGCTGGTTGATCAAGTGTTCACGGTCAACCCGCATCAGCGGGCTGCCATCGGCGGCCTGCATGCCGAGCATGGCGTTGCTGGTGGCCAGGCTGCGGGCAATCGACAGGGGCGCCTCGAGGCCGCGCTGGATCTCGCTGACCTGGGTGCGGGCCAGGGCTGCCAGGCGCTGCTCGATCACGCTTTCGAACTGCTTCTGTGTGCGCTGTTCCACCAGCGCCTGGGTGCGTTGGCCGGAGTACACGGCATAAAGCACCAGTGCCGCGACAATGCTCAGCACGATGGCACCGGCCAGGGCGGCCACGGAAAACTGGATCGACTTGAACTTCATGAAAAGCTCCGCGCTCAAGGAGGTCGTATCCCTGGGTTATCGGCGGGCTAATACCAAAGCATGAGGGGCGCGTAAGAAATCTTCCCTGTGGCTCTGGTCGAGGCGAGCATCAGGGCCTAGGATACGCGGCACGTAAAAAGGGAGTGTTTTAATGCGTAAGTCATTCGTTGTCAGCATGTTGAGCGCCAGCGTCCTGCTGGGCGGCTGCCAGGCGGTCAATACCACCAGCGGTGGCGCCGTGGGCGTCGAGCGCAAGCAGTACATGTTCAGCATGCTCTCGACCGATGAGGTCAACCAGATGTATGCCCAGTCGTACCAGCAGACCCTCGGCGAAGCGTCGAGCAAGGGCGTGCTGGACAAGGGCAGTGCCGACGCCAAGCGCGTGCAGGCCATCGCCGATCGCCTCATCGCTCAGGCTCCAGTGTTCCGGCCGGATGCCGCGCAGTGGAAGTGGGAAGTCAATGTGATCAAGAGCGACGAGCTCAATGCCAACTGCGGCCCGGGCGGCAAGATCATCGTCTACACCGGGCTGATCGATCAGCTCAAGCTTACCGACGCCGAGATCGCCGCGGTCATGGGCCACGAAATTGCCCACGCCCTGCGTGAGCACGGCCGTGAAGCGATGTCCAAGGCCTATGGCGTGGAAATGGCCCGTCAGGGCGCGGGTGCCTTCCTCGGCCTTGGCCAGGACAGCATGGCGCTGGCCGACACCGTGGTGAACTATGCCATGACCCTGCCCAACAGCCGCAGCAACGAGAACGAGGCCGACCTGATTGGCCTGGAGCTGTCGGCCCGTGCCGGTTACGACCCGAACGCCGCGATCACCCTGTGGAACAAGATGAGCAAGGCCTCCGAAGGTGCGCCGCCTGAGTTCATGAGCACCCACCCGGCCTCCAGCAGCCGGATCGCCTCGCTGCAGGCAGCGATTCCGAAGGTGATGCCGCTGTATCAAGCGGCCAAGAAGTAAAAGCAGCTTCAAGCTTCAAGCTTCAAGCTTCAAGCGGCAAGTAAGGACGCATCTGCTCTTTCTTGCCGCTTGTAGCTTGCCGCTTACCGCTGCTTCATCCGATCCAGCCACTGGTCTTCATCGCCGAATACACCGCGACGATCGCCAGTACCACGAACGCCGCTGCCGCCAGGCGCCGGATCAGAGTCAGTGGCAGTTTCTCGGCCGCGAAGTTACCCGCCAGTACCACCGGCACGTTGGCAATCAGCATGCCCAGGGTGGTACCGATGATCACCATGATCAGGTGCGGATACTGCGCCGCCAGCATTACCGTGGCGACCTGGGTCTTGTCGCCGATCTCTGCCAGGAAGAACGCGATCAGGGTGGTCAGGAACGGCCCGAAACGGCGTGCGCTGCTGCTTTCGTCATCGTCCATCTTGTCCGGCACCAGGGTCCACAGCGCGGTGGCGGTAAAGCTTGCGGCAAGGATCCAGTGCAGCACCGATTCGGTGAAGAAGCTGCTCACCCAGGCACCCACGGCGCCAGCGGCGGCGTGGTTGGCCAGGGTCGCGGCGACAATGCCGGCAATGATCGGCCAGGGCTTGCGAAAACGCGCCGCGAGGATGAGCGCGAGCAGTTGCGTCTTGTCGCCGATTTCAGCGAGCGCAACGATGGCGGTGGGGACCAGCAGAGATTCCAGCATCAGGTTTCCTACGGGGGCGGGTCGACACGGCTATGACACGTACAGCCTCCCCGCCCCGGGTAAGGTGTGCGTGTCATAGGTCTTGTCAAACCCTGGATCCGTCTGTGCGGATCGTGGGTCGTACGCGCCATGGCCTGTGGGCCAAGTGTGTTGACGCGTACCGGGCGAGCAGGGCGCTCGCGGGAGACTACTCCCCTAGGACGGAGCGGATTCTGCCTACACCGCGCGCATTCGGCAAGCGCTGTTTTCAGCCACGGGTTGCCCGGTAGATGCGAAAGCCCTGGGCTTCGGCGCGAATTTCGCAGTTGCCGAGCGCGCCTTCGATCAAGGGTTGGTAGCGCAGGAAACTGTTGGCAACCAGGCGCATTTCTCCGCCTTTTCGAAGATGTTCGCCAGATTTTTTCAGCAGGTTCTCCGAGGCCTGATAATCGGTATGCACCCCCGTGTGGAAGGGCGGATTGCTCAGGATCAGGTCCAGGTCGACAGGGGCGGCATCGATGCCGTCACCGCTGATCACCTCGCCTTCAAGGTTGTTGGCCGCAAGGGTCAGGCGACTGGCGGCTACGGCGAATGCATCCACATCCAGCAGGGTGACCCGGCTGTGCGGGTAACGTCGTTTGATCGCTGCCCCCAGCACACCGGCGCCGCAGCCAAAGTCCAGCACATGGCCGCCTGGCAGGCCGTCGAGGTGCTCCAGCAACAGCGCCGTGCCTTTGTCCAGGCGGCCATGGCTGAACACGCCCGGCAGGCTGATGACCTGCAGCGGGCCATCGGCCAGCGGCAGCTCGAAACGTTCGGCCAAGCTATGCAGTGGCTTGGCCTCAGGGGCGTTGTCCACGGTCACCTGCCACAGCTGGCAGTGCCGCGCGCTGTCCAGCTTGCGCGGTTTGCCAAAAGCCTGCAGCAGCTTGGCCGCACCTTCGATGCCGCCGCGTTTTTCACCCACCAGGTAGAGCACGCGGCCGGCCAGGCGTGACGCCAGCGCGTTGAGCAGGTAGGCGGCCAGTTCGCGGGATTTGGGCAGGAACAGCACCGCGCTGTCGAAGGCCACCGCAGGCACCTCGACGCCATAGTGGCTGCGCCCGGCGAAGCGGCTCTCAAGCACCGCCTGATCACCCGCATGCCAGGTCCAGCCATGGGCCGCCGGCAACTGGCCAAGCAGGCCATCGGCCTGGGCGCCGGCGATCAACAGCGGGCCCTGGAACAGGTCCGCCTGGCGGAGCAACACTTCACTGCGCGGGTCCATGGACGACGCCTCCTGAAAAAAGTGGCGCAGTGTAGCAGAGGCTTCAGTCGATCAGCCGACCACTCGCCGCGGCTGGCCGGCGAAGTAGGCCAGGGCGTTTTCGGCGAGCTGGCCGACGATGCGCTGGCGCGACTCCACCGCGCCCCAGGCGCTGTGCGGGGTGATGATCAGGCGCGGGATGTCGCCAGCCAGCAGTGGGTTGCCATTGACCGGTGGCTCGACGCTCAGCACATCAGTGGCCGCACCGCCCAGATGGCCACTGCGCAGTGTGTCAGCCAGCGCCTGCTCGTCGATCAGCCCGCCACGGGCGGTATTGACCACCAGGGCGCCCGGTTTGAGCAGCGCCAGTTCGCGGGCGCCCAGCATGTGGCGGGTCTGTTCGTTGAGCGGGCAATGCAGGGTGAGGGCGTCGACCTGCGGCAGCAGCTCTTCCAGCGGCAGGCGATCTGCCCGAGGTGGGCGCCCGGGAATCTGCCCGGTCAGCACGCGCATGCCGAATGCCTCGGCCAGCCGCGCCACCGCGCCACCCAGTTCGCCATGGCCGAGCAGGCCGAGGGTCTTGCCCTCCAGCTCGACGATGGGGAAGTCCAGCAGGCAGAACTGGCTGGCCTTGGCCCACTGGCCGGCCGCCACGGCCTGGTTGTAATCGCACAGGCGCGTGGCCAGTGCCAGCAACAGGGCCAGGGTGTGCTGCGCCACCGACGGGGTGCCGTAGCCCTGGCAGTTGCACACGGTGATGCCCTGGGCGCGAGCGGCGGCCAGGTCGACGTTGTTGGTGCCGGTGGCGGCAACCAGGATCAGCTTGAGCTGCGGGTTGGCCGCGAGCGACTCGGCATCGAGCATGACCTTGTTGCTGATTACCGCGGTGGCGCCCTGCAGGCGTTCGGCAACCTGGGCCGGGCGGGTCGCGGCATGCAGTTGCAGGTCGTCGAACTGGGCGCGCAGGGGCGAAAGGTCGAGGTCGCCGAGGTCGAGGGAGTGGTGATCGAGAAACACGGCGCGACGTAGGCTGGGCATGTGGGGCTCCGGTCAGGGCAAAGGTGTTCGGCTATCCGTGGGCGCGGGCTTGCCTCGCGAAGGGGCCTCAGGATGCTGGGCGCAGTGTCAGTTCCGCAGGCGCCGCTCGTCAACGACGACGGCCCCACTCATACCTGTGCCAGCCAAATCATTCCTTCGGCTGATTTGACCGATGCGTCACCGTTCTACAGTAAGTGCCTGAATTGTCCGGCCCGCTTTCCAGAAAAGGGATACCCATGCTGCAGACGCGCATCATCAAGCCCGCCGAGGGCGCTTACCAATATCCACTGCTGATCAAGCGCCTGCTGATGTCGGGCGTGCGCTACGAGAAGACCCGTGAAATCGTCTATCGCGATCAGTTACGCCTCACCTACCCGCAACTGAGCGAGCGCATCGCGCGCCTGGCAAACGTACTGAGCGCCGCTGGCGTGAAGGCTGGCGATACCGTGGCGGTCATGGATTGGGACAGCCACCGCTATCTGGAATGCATGTTCGCCATCCCGATGATCGGTGCGGTGGTGCACACCATCAACGTGCGCCTGTCACCCGAGCAGATTCTCTACACCATGAACCACGCCGAAGACCGCTTCGTGTTGGTCAACAGCGATTTCGTCGGCCTCTACCAGGGCATCGCCGACCAGTTGACCACCGTGCAAGGCACCGTGCTGCTGACCGACGGGCCGGAGAAAAGCGCCGAGCTGCCTGGCCTTAAAGGCGAATACGAGCAACTGCTGGCGGCTGCCAGCCCGTCCTACGACTTCCCCGATTTCGACGAAAACTCGGTGGCCACCACGTTCTATACCACCGGCACCACCGGTAACCCCAAGGGCGTGTACTTCACCCACCGCCAACTGGTGCTGCACACCCTGGCCGAGGCCGCGGTGACCGGCAGCATCGACAGCGTGCGGCTGCTGGGCAGCAACGATGTGTACATGCCGATCACCCCGATGTTCCATGTGCACGCCTGGGGCATTCCCTATGCGGCCACCATGCTTGGCATGAAGCAGGTCTACCCCGGGCGCTATGAGCCGGACATGCTGGTCAAGCTGTGGCGCGAGGAAAAGGTCACCTTCTCCCACTGCGTGCCGACCATCCTGCAGATGCTGCTCAACTGTCCGTCCTCCCAGGGTGAAAACTTCGGCGGCTGGAAGATCATCATCGGCGGTAGCGCGCTCAATCGGGCGCTGTATGAGGCGGCCCTGGCCCGGGGCATCCAGCTCACGGCGGCGTATGGCATGTCGGAAACGTGCCCGCTGATCAGCGCCGCGCACCTGAACGATGAGTTGCAGGCCGGCAGCGAGGATGAGCGGGTCACCTACCGCATCAAGGCTGGGGTACCGGTGCCGCTGGTGGAGGCGGCGATCGTCGATGGCGACGGCAACTTCCTCCCAGCCGATGGGGAGTCGCAGGGCGAGCTGGTGCTGCGTGCGCCGTGGCTGACCATGGGTTACTTCAAGGAACCGGAAAAAAGCGAGGAACTGTGGCAGGGCGGCTGGCTGCATACCGGTGACGTCGCGACCCTCGACGGCATGGGTTACATCGATATCCGCGATCGCATCAAGGATGTGATCAAGACGGGGGGCGAGTGGATCTCGTCGCTCGACCTCGAGGACCTGGTCAGCCGGCATCCTGCGGTGCGCGAGGTGGCGGTGGTCGGGGTGGCCGACCCGCAATGGGGCGAGCGCCCGTTCGCGCTGCTGGTTGTGCGCGAGGGGCTGAGCATCGACGCGCGTTCCCTCAAGGAACACCTCAAGCCGTTCGTCGAGCAAGGGCACATCAACAAGTGGGCGATCCCCAGTCAGATCGCCATTGTTACTGAAATTCCCAAGACCAGTGTCGGCAAGCTCGACAAGAAGCGCATCCGCCTGGACATCACTCAGTGGCAGGCCAGCAACAGCACTTTCCTTTCCACGCTCTGACCCTGTGGCGGCTCGTGCCTTACAAGGTGCGGGCCGCATGCTAGAGCGGTCGAAGCCTTGCCAAACAGAAAATTTGGGCCATGCTTGAGCACTGCCAGCCCATGGGGCCGCTCCTTCAAGGCCGGCCGCAAGCAGGGCGCGCAAATCACACTTTAGAGGGATCAAGCACCTGTGACCGCTGGCTATAGTCGGGCCAGGGGATTTTTCAGGAATGGGGGAGGGTGCCGCGCATCATTGATGTGCGATACCACGGGCAGGAGCCGGCTTTTCCAGGCGCTCGAGCCGTTCTTGAAAGGACTCACTGCCATAACAATAAAGTACATGGAGTAGCGTCGATGACATCTGCAAACCCGTTCTGGCGCCGGGCAAAACTGCCTCTGGCAGTCAGCCTCGCTTCTACGCTCGCAAGTCCTGCTTTCGCTGTCAGCTTCAACATCGGGGAAATCGAAGGCCAGTTCGACTCGTCGCTCTCCGTGGGCGCCAGCTGGTCGACGGCCAATCCGAACAAGAACCTCATCGGCGCCAACAACGGCGGCAGAGGGTTGTCGCAGACCTCCGACGATGGTCACCTGAACTTCAAGAAGGGCGAGACCTTCTCGAAGATATTCAAGGGTATCCACGACCTCGAACTCAAGTACGGTGACACCGGCGTGTTCGTCCGTGGCAAGTACTGGTACGACTTTGAACTCAAGGACGAAAATCGCCAGTTCAAGGACATCAGCGACTCCAACCGCAAGGAAGGCGCCAAGTCCTCGGGTGCGGAGCTGCTCGATGCCTTCGTCTACCACAACTACAACATCGCCGACCTGCCGGGCACCGTGCGCCTGGGCAAGCAGGTGGTGAGCTGGGGTGAGAGCACCTTCATCGGTGGCGGTATCAACTCCATCAACCCCATCGACGTCTCGGCGTTTCGCCGCCCAGGCGCGGAGATCAAGGAAGGCCTGATCCCCGTCAACATGTTCTATGTGTCGCAGAGCCTGACCGACAACCTGACGGCAGAAGGCTTCTACCAGATCGAGTGGGACCAGACGGTCGTCGACAACTGCGGCACGTTCTTCTCTCAGCCTGACGTAATTGCCGATGGTTGCGACAACAACCTGGCCGTGCTGGCCAAGCAATCGGCAGTGGCGCGAGGCCTGGGCCCGCTCGCAGCACCCGCGTTGAATGCGCTGAAGTCGCAGGGGGTCAGCTGGGGGTCGCCCGACGAGGGTGTGATCGTGCGTCGCGGCGCCGATCGCGATGCCCGGGACAGTGGCCAGTTCGGCCTGGCTCTGCGCTACATGTACGAGCCTCTGAACACCGAGTTCGGTGGCTACTTCATGAACTACCACAGCCGGGCGCCGATTTTCAGTGGCCGCGGAGCTAATGCCAGCTTCTATAACCCTAACAACCTGGCTGCCGCGCTGATCCGTTCGGGGGTTCCGTTCGGGGCCGCCACCAACCCGGCCTTGCTCAGGCAGCTCATGCCGCTGTATGTCGCCGGCAACTCCAGCTACCACGTGGAATATCCGGAGGATATTCGCCTGTATGGCGTGAGTTTCTCCACGACCTTGCCAACTGGCACGGCGTGGAGCGGCGAAATCAGCTACCGGCCTAATGCGCCGGTGCAGTTGAACACCACCGACATCCTGTACTCCGGCCTGACGCCGCTAGACCCCAACGCCTCGGTGCTGAAGGGCACAGCGAACACTGATCAGCCTGGCTATCGCCGTAAGGAAATCACCCAACTGCAAACCACCTTCACTCACTTCTTCGACCAGGTCATGGGCGCCGAACGCCTGACCATGGTCGGCGAAGTGGGCTGGACCCATGTGGGTGGCCTGGAAAGCACCTCCAAGGCACGCTATGGCCGTGACCCGGTCTATGGGCCAGGCCCGCTACCCGGTGGCAGTTGCCAGCGGCTCAACGCCAGTACGCTGGCGGGCGTCGAGCAGAACAACCTGTCGCGCTACTGCGAAAACGATGGCTTTACCACCGCCGACTCCTGGGGTTATCGCGTGCGTGCCATCTGGGACTACAACAACGTCTTCGCCGGCGTGAACCTGCGCCCCAGCGTGGCCTGGTCCCACGACGTCGATGGCTACTCCCCGGGCCCTGGCGGCGCCTTCGAGGAAGGCCGCAAGGCGGTCAGCCTGGGCCTGGACGCCGAGTACCAGAACACCTACACCGCGAGCCTGTCGTACACCAACTTCTTCGACGGCAAGTACACCACCGTGGATGACCGCGACTTCGTCGCCCTCAGCTTCGGCGTGAACTTCTAAGCACATTGATCCAGGACGACAACAGAATGAAAACGACCACACGTCTGCTGCAAGCCGGTGTACTGGGCCTGTCCCTGTTGGCTACCAGCGTCATGGCTGCGGTTTCCGCCGACGAGGCGGCCAAGCTGGGCGCATCGCTGACCCCCATGGGGGCGGAAAAAGCCGGCAACGCCGATGGCTCGATCGGCCCCTGGGAACCGCTGTCGAAGAGCGCTGGCAGCGCCGACAGCAAGGGCTTCCTCTCCGACCCTTACGGCAGTGAAAAGCCACTGTTCACCATCACCGCGCAGAACGTCGACCAGTACAAGGCCAAGCTTTCGCCTGGCCAGCTGGCAATGTTCAAGCGCTACCCGGACTCTTACAAGATCCCGGTATACAAGACCCACCGCGGCTCCACGGTGCCAGACGACGTTTTTGCGGCGATCAAGCAAAACGCCACCAAGACCACCCTGGTGGCGGGCGGTAACGGCCTGGAGAACTTCCAGACCGCCGTACCTTTCCCGATCCCCAAGGATGGCCTTGAGGTGATCTGGAACCACATCACCCGCTACCGCGGCGGTAGCGTGACCCGCCTGGTCACTCAAGCCACCCCGCAGCAGAATGGCTCCTATAGCCTGGTGTACTTCCAGGACCAGTTCGTCTTTCGCGACAAGATGAAGGACTATGATCCCGCCAACCCGGGCAACATCCTGTTCTATTTCAAGCAGGAAGTGACTGCGCCAGCGCGCCTGGCCGGTACCGTACTGCTGGTTCACGAAACTCTCGACCAGGTCAAGGAACCGCGCAAGGCGTGGATCTACAACGCCGGCCAGCGTCGGGTACGCCAGGCACCGCAAGTGTCGTATGACGGTCCGGGCACTGCCGCCGACGGCCTGCGCACTTCCGACAACCTGGACATGTACAACGGTGCCCCGGACCGCTACGACTGGAAACTCGAAGGCAAGAAGGAGATGTACATCGCCGCCAACGCCTTCAAGCTCGATGACCCGAAACTCAAGTACGGCGACATCATCAAGGCCGGGCACATCAACCAGGACCTGTCGCGCTACGAGCTGCGCCGCGTCTGGCATGTGGTCGCCACGCTCAAGCCGGGCCAGCGCCATATCTATGCCAAACGTGACTTCTACATCGACGAGGATACCTGGCAAGCCGCAGTGATCGATCAGTACGACGGCCGCGGGCAACTGTGGCGTATCTCCGAGGCCCACGCCCAGCCGTACTACAACGTGCAGGTGCCGTGGTACACCCTGGAAGCCATCTACGACCTGCAGTCTGGCCGTTACCTGGCCCTGGGCATGAAAAACGAAGAGAAGAGTGCCTACAACTTCGGCTTCAGTGCCAGCAAGGCCGAGTTCCAGCCCGCTGCCTTGCGTCAGGCGGGGGTGCGATGAACTGACTGCTGCACACTTCTTGTGAACTCCCAGAACGCCCCGGCTTGCCGGGGCGTTTCTGTTGTAAGGGGTTATTGTCGTCGGGCACCTTCAAGACGATTTGCTTGATGGGGTGACATCAATCGAGATGATGTCCATCGCCAGCGTTTCTTTTTGTCGTAGTCTTTTTTGGCTAAATCGCCGCCATCATCTTCAAATGCATAACATTTGCCGCTAGTCTCGCAAAAATCCATATCGCCGTAGTCTTCCCAATAGAACGAGCCGGCCATGACAGACCTGTCCCGTATGCATGGAGTCGCCAGCCAGGCCCTGGGCCTGCTGGACGGGCGTTTCTTCAGGCCACCCCTGCCCGACGCCCACGTACCGAGAGCCCGCCTGTGCCAACGCCTGCAAGCGGGGCTGGATGGGCGCTTGCTGTTGGTCAACGCGCCAGCCGGCTTTGGCAAGAGTTCGCTTGCCATCGAGTTCTGCCAGGAGCTGCCTGGCCATTGGCGCAGTCTCTGGCTGGGCCTGAGCCAGCGCGACGCCGACCCTGGTCGCTTCCTCGAGCGCTTGCTTGAAGGGTTGCAGCAGTTCTGCCCGGCATTGGGGGGCCAAGCCCTGGGGCTGCTGAAAATGCGCCAGCGCCACCAACCCTTTGCCTTCGAAGAGTGGCTCGATGGCCTGCTTGACGAGCTTGCGCTGTATCTGCAGCCCGATACCCCCCTGCTGCTGGTCCTGGACGACTACCACCTCGCCCAAGGGGCAGTACTCGATCGCTGCCTGCAGTTTTTCCTCAATCATCTGCCTGCCGGGTTGGTCCTGTTGGTCACCAGCCGGCAGCGGCCAGACTGGCACCTGGCGCGCCTGCGGCTGTCGCGCCAACTGGTCGAACTCAACGAGCAGGACTTGCGCCTGACCCCCGATGAAGCCTTGGCGGTGATTGGCCGCCAGCCCACCGGCTTGCGTGGCCAGGCGCTCGATAACCTGATCCAGCGCAGCGACGGTTGGGTGGCAGGTCTGCGCTTCTGGCAACTGGCGGCCAGTGAGTCCGGTGATGACAATGCCTTGCCGCAGGCGTTGCACGGTGGCGAAGGCTTGATCCGTGATTACCTGCTCGAGGAAGTCATCGACATATTGCCCGCGCCAGTTCAGGCATTTCTCTACGACACCGCATGCCAGGAGCGCTTTTGCGCTGAGCTGTGCGACGCGGTGCGCGAGCGTGAGGACAGTGCGCAGGTATTGAGCTTCCTGCAGGCCCATCAGGTCTTTCTGGTGCCGCTCGATGAGCATGGCCGCTGGTTCCGTTACCACCACCTGTTCTCCGACCTGCTGCGCAGTCGGCAGGCCAGCGAGCCGCTGGCGAGTTTGCATTTGCGTGCCTGTCGTTGGTTCGAGGGCCAGGGGCTGCTGGATGAAGCGGTAGAGCAGGCATTGCGTGCCGGGCATCTCGATGTGGCGGCGGACCTGGTGCAGAGCCTGTCCGAGGAGCAACTGCTGGCCGAGCAGAACGTTGGCATGTTGCTGCGCTGGAAAATGGACTTGCCTGACAGCCTGCTGATCAGCACACCCCGGCTGATCGTACTGTACAGCTGGGCTCTGGGGCTGGCTTGCCAGCTGGACGCGGCCGAAGAGCTCGCAGGTTATCTGAGCCGTTTCCTGCCGGCGCCGTCGGCCACGGCGCAGAGGTCGATGCTGGCCCAGTGGCTGGCGCTCAGCGGTGTGATCGCCCGTGGCCGCGGCGATCGCGAGCGCACCCTGGCGTACTGTACGCAAGCACTGCGCAGCCTGCCTCGCAAGCGTTACGGGCAACGCCTGGTGTGCCTTTCCACGCTGTCCAACCTGGCCATCGCCGATGGTGATTTCTGGCGGGCGCGTGGCTGGAATCGCGAGGCGCTGGAGTTGGCCCAGCGTGTCGGCAACCCGTTGTTCGAGGCGTTGGCGCACTACGACCGTGCCCGTGTGCTGCATGCCCGTGGCGAAGTTCGGCGCGCGCTGGATGAAGTACGTCAGGGCTTGCAGCGGCTGCAGGGGTTGTCGGGGCAGCGGCTGTATGCCGTGCGGGCCCGGCTCACCTTGTACGAAGGCTATCTGCTTGCGGCTGGCCTGCAGCCTGGCCAGGGGCGCGCACGCTTGCGCGCGGGGCTTAGCGAAGCACGCACCTGCCGCGATATCAGCGTGCTGATCGGCCATTGCGTGATCGCCTCGCTCGAGGGTCGTGAAGGGCGTTTCACCGAGGCGTTTTCGGAACTGGCCGAGGCGGAGCGGCTGATGCACATCTGGGATGTTCCGCCGATCTTCTACCTGGCCATGATTACGCTGGTGAAGTGCGAGCTGTGGATCGCCCAGGGGCGCACAGACCTCGCCGAGTCCTGGCTGCTGCGCCTGGGCCAGACCTACGGCGGCAAGCAGCCAGCCGCCGCGCCGGAGTTTCACCCGTTGCTGCCCTTGCACATCGAGCTGCAGCAGGCGCTGCTCGATCGTGTGCTGCAACGTCCGCGCGAGGCCGAGTCGCGCTTGCAGGCACTGGTCGAGCGTGGCCAGGCCAATGGCGGCATGACACTGGTGGTCAGTGCGTCGTGCCAGCTGATCGAGTTGTTGCTGGCCGAAGGTCGTGAGCCCGAAGCCTGCAAGCGGTTGGCGCAAGCCATGGAGGCTGCGCAAGGGGGCGCGCTGCAAGCCTTCGCGCGGCTTGTCGCGGAGCACCCGCAGTGGTTGCGCGATCAACTCGAGCTCAGGCCCGCCTGCCCGGCCCAGGCGGAGCTGCTTGCGCGCTTGCCCGAGGCGCTGACCACCGCCAATGGGGCCTCTGAAGCGTTGAGTGCGCGCGAACTCGCGGTACTGGAGCTGATTGCCCAGGGCTGCTCGAACCAGCAGATCAGCGAGCGGCTGTTCATTTCGCTGCATACGGTCAAGACCCACGCCAGCCATATCAACAGCAAGCTTGGGGTAGAGCGGCGCACGCAAGCCGTCGCCAGGGCCAAGTCTCTGGGCGTGCTGGCCTGAAGGCTGGCCCAGGTGGACGCTGGCCGTTAAAATAGTGGCCACTGGCTACCTTGGCGCACTGCTTTTTCCCCACTCATCTTTGTGCAGAGGCTGCCGATACACATTTCGGCGTCTTGCATTGCCACGCGCCAATTTCCCTTCTTCCTTCTACAGGTCGTGTTGATGCTGCAGTACGGGCAAAAAAGCTTTCTGATCGTCGACGACTTCACTGACTTTCGCACGTCGACGCGCTCCATGTTGCGCGAACTGGGTGCACGCGACGTGGACACCGCCGACAGTGGCGAGCAGGCGCTGCGCATGTGTGGGCAGAAGCGCTATGACTTCGTTTTGCAGGACTTTCACCTGGGCGACGGCAAGAAGAACGGCCAGCAGGTGCTCGAAGACCTGATTCTCGACAAGCTGATCAGCCATGAGTGCGTGTTCATCATGGTCACCGCTGAAAGCAGCCAGGCCATCGTTCTGAGTGCCATCGAGCACGAACCTGACGCTTACCTGACCAAGCCATTCAACCGCGTAGGCCTGGCCCAACGCCTTGAAAAACTGGTTCAGCGCAAGACCCTGCTCAAACCGATTCTCCAGGCCCTTGACCGTGGTCGCCCAGCTGAAGTGCTGACGGCCTGTGCCGAGCTGTGTAAACAGGACCCACGCTTCGCGCCGCTGTGCCTGCGCTATCGTGCCGATGCGCTGCGCGATCTCAACCGCTTCGACGAGCTGGAAAAATTCCTCAAAGGCATCCTCGCCAGCCGCCCGCAACCGTGGGTCTATGCGGCGCTGGGCAGCTTGCTGCACAAGCGCGGCCAGCATGCCCAGGCGCAGGGTGTATACGAACAGGCGCTCAAAGCCTTCCCGATCATGCCCAGCCTGTATGACGGCATGGCCGAGGTGCTGGTTGCCCAGGGCGAGAGCCGGCGTGCCCAGCACATGCTCGAGGAGGCGGTACGCCTGTCACCACTGGCGGTGCGCCGGCAAGCGGCGCTGGGCAAGCTGGCGCTGGACAATGCCGACTTCGAGGGTGCTTCGAAAGCGTTTCGGCATGCAGTCAGCCAAGGCCAGAGTTCGCGCTACAAGAGTGCCGAAACCAACCTGGGGCTTGCCCAGGCATTGATGAACAAGAATGCCGGCAACGGTCTCGACGCGCGAACCCGGGTCGAGATCAACAGCGTGCTCAGTGAAGTGGCCAAGGAAAACGTCGAGGACCAGGGCCTGCAAGTGCGGGCGCGGTTGATGAAGGCGGCGAGCCTGCAGCAGGCGGGCGATGCGGAAACAGCCGCCAAGCTCACCGAACAGGCCATGCAACGCCTGGAGAAGATGGAGCAGTTCTTCTCGGTCGAGGCGGCGCTGACCGTGGCCAAGCAACTGCAGCAACTGGGCCAGGACGCGGCGGGCACTTCGATTCTCAAAGGCTGCGTGGAAACCTACGGCGACGACCCCAAGGTCATGCAGAGCGTGGCCAAGCTTACCGATGACCCGGTGGTGCTCGGCGCCGTGACCGAGGCGGTCGACCTCAACCGGCAAGGCGTGCGCAGCTACCAGGGCGGGCAGCTCAGCGAGGCGCTGGGCATGTTCCGCAAGGCGCTGTCGCTGCAGCCGAAGAACATCAGTATTGCCCTCAACACCGCCCAGGCGCTGCTGCGCATCGGTGGCGAGACACCGCCACCGGCATTGATGGAGGAGTGTCGCAGCTGCCTCACCAGCGTGGCCGGCATCCCTGCCAGCGACAGCCGCTACGATCGCTACCGCAAACTGCATATCCGGGTCTTTGGCGCATGAACCAGGACAACCAGGGGCTGGATTTCTCCACGGTGATCGCCTCCACCGTGCACGACCTGAAGAACTCGCTGTCGGCGTTGATCCAGGCGCACAACCAGTGGCTGGCGCGGTTGCCCGAGGCGTTGCAAGGCGGTGCCGAGCAGGGCGTGATGGAGCACGAGTTCCGCCACCTCAATGGCATGCTGGTGCAGATGCTGGGCTTGTACAAACTGGGGGTGAACCAGCTCCCGGTCTGCCCGGACTACCACGAGCTGGACGACTTCATCGAGGCTCAGCTGGCCGCGCATGAGGAGGTGCTCAAGCACCGTGACATCCTCGCCACCTGGCGTATCGACACCGAGAGCCCGCTGGGCTTCTTCGACCGTGAACTGGTGGCATCGGTGCTGGCCAACGTGCTGACCAACGCCATCCGCTATGCCGGCCACACGTTGCTGATCGGCATCGAGGAAGAGGGCGAGCAACTGGTGATCAGCGTCAACGACGATGGCGCCGGTTATCCACAGCGCATGCTCGAGCGCCAGCAGGATTATGTGCAGGGTATCGATCAGCAGAGCGGCAGCACCGGGCTGGGCTTGTACTTCGCTGCGCGCATCGCCGCACTGCATGAGCGCAATGGCGTGCATGGGCGGATCGAGATCGCCAATGGCGGGGCGCTGGGGGGCGGGTTGTTCCGCTTGTATCTGCCCTGAGCATTGCTGATTGCTGAGGCTGCATCCCAAGGCCATGTGAGAGATGTCTCTCAAGCAGCACATGGGCTTTCATCGACGTCGAGTGGATGACAATGTAGATACGCTGTTTCTACATTTCACTTGCCATCGTCGGGAGGGTTTCTACTATGTATCTACCTTGGGAGATACTTATGCAGATCAAGATTCAGCAATGGGGCAACAGCGCAGCGATTCGTCTGCCGGCGACGGTCCTCAAGCAAATGCACCTGAGCGTGGGGTCGACCCTGAGCCTGGATACTTCCGGCGAGACCTTGGTGCTCAAACCGGTCAGGTCGAAGCCCGAGTACCGGCTCGAAGAGTTGATGGCGCAATGTGACCTGACAGCGCCGGAACCCGCAGACATGGCTGACTGGAACGCAATGCGTCCGGTGGGGCGTGAGGCTTGAAGCGGGGCAGGTTCGACAGGGGGGATATCGTCCGGATCAACCTGGACCCCACCGTCGGAAGTGAACAGCAAGGTGCTTCGCGCCCTGCGCTGGTGTTGACGCCCGCCATGTTCAATACCTCTGGGCTCGCGGTGATCGTGCCGATTTCACAAGGTGGGGATTTCTCCCGGCACGCAGGTTTTGCAGTTACCCTGAGCGGCGCCGGTACCCAGACGCAAGGTGTGATGCTGTGCAATCAGCTACGCACGGTAGACCTTGAAGCGAGGGGCGCCAAGCGCATCGAATCGGTTCCTGAAGCCGTGATCCTGGACGCGCTGGCGCGTGTTCAAACCCTCTTCGATTAATTGTGTGCAGTGTCCTGTCATGGAAAAACCATCCGTAGCGCTCATCCGCGAAACCTTCCCCGTTGGCCCCCTGCAGTGCAACTGCACGCTGATCGGCGACCCGCTCAGCAAGAAAGCCATCGTCGTCGACCCAGGCGGTGACGAGCAGAAGATCCTCGCCCGCCTGCAGCACCATGGCCTGACCCTGGTGAGCATCATCCACACCCACGCCCACTTCGATCACTTCCTCGCCTCGGGCAGGCTCAAGGAACTGACCGGCGCCACCTTGCACCTGCACAAGGACGACCAGCCGTTGTGGGACAACCTCGAGATGCAATGCCAGATGTTCGGCATGCCCTACACGCCCGTGCCTGCACCGGACCGCTGGCTGAGCGACGACGAGGAACTGGCCTGTGGTTGTGGCGTGGCCCTGCATACGCCAGGGCATAGCCCCGGCTCGATGAGCTTCTGGTTCGCCGAGCAGAAACTGCTGATTGCCGGCGACACCCTGTTCCGCCGTGGTGTCGGCCGCACCGATTTGTGGGGTGGTGATCAGCGGACTATCGTTCGTTCCATCAAGGAGCGACTGTACCGCCTCGATGAAGACGCCATCGTGGTGACCGGCCATGGTCCGGAAACCCGGCTCGGCGACGAAATGCGCGAAAACCCGTTCGTGCGAGCCTGAGGTTGCATGGAATTTTTCCGCATTGCTGCAATCCAAGGCTGGCACAGATCCGTGAGTGATCCGCCGCACTTTTGAATTTCAGTAGGAGCTTGTCCATGTTCACCATGCGTCGTCTGATTATCGTCGCTACCGCCGCCGCCCTGATGTCCGGTTGTGCCAGCCCCAACCCGTATGACAACCAAGGCCAGGCGCAAGGCTCCACAGGGATGAGCAAAACTGCCAAGTACGGCGGCCTGGGCGCGCTGGCAGGTGCCGTTGCCGGCGCCGCCATCAATCACAACAACCGCGGCAAGGGTGCGCTGATCGGCGCCGCCGCAGTGGGCGCCGCCGCCGCTGGCTACGGTTATTACGCCGACAAGCAAGAGGCCGAGCTGCGTGCGCAAATGGCCAACACTGGCGTCGAAGTGCAGCGCCAGGGTGACCAGATCAAGCTGATCATGCCGGGCAACATCACCTTCGCCACCGATTCGGCGAACATCGCCCCAAGCTTCTACTCGCCGCTGAACAACCTCGCCGGTTCGTTCAAGCAGTTCAACCAGAACACCATCGAAGTGGTCGGCTTCACCGACAGCACCGGCAGCCGCCAGCACAACATGGACCTGTCGCAGCGCCGCGCCCAGGCCGTCAGCAGCTACCTGACCTCGCAAGGTGTCGATGCATCGCGGGTGACGGTGCGTGGCATGGGCCCTGACCAGCCGATCGCCAGCAACGCCGACGCCAATGGCCGCGCGCAGAACCGTCGGGTTGAAGTCAACCTCAAGCCGATCCCGGGTCAGCAGTATGACCAGCAGGGTACCGTGCAGCAGTATCCGTAACGCTCCACAGCTGAAATTGATCGCGGGGCAAGCCCGCTCCCACGTTAGGTCGTGGGAGCGGGCTTGCCCCGCGATGCTTTTTATCAGCGCACGGTGCTGGCCTGGATCGCCGTCAGCGCGATGGTGTGCACGATGTCATCCACCTGGGCCCCGCGTGGCAGGTCGTTGACCGGCTTGCGCAGCCCTTGCAGCATCGGCCCGAGGCTCACGCAGTCGGCACTGCGCTGCACCGCTTTATGGGTGGTGTTGCCGGTGTTCAGGTCGGGGAACACGAACACCGTGGCGCGCCCGGCTACCGGGCTTGCCGGTGCCAGCTGGCGGGCGATCTCGGGGTTGGCGGCGGCGTCATACTGCAAGGGGCCGTCGATCAGCAGGTCGTGCTCGGCCTGCTGCGCCAGCCGCGTGGCCTCGCGAACTTTTTCCACTTCCTCGTCACTGGCGGCCGAGTCGCTGGAGTAGCTGAGCATGGCCACCCGTGGCGCGATACCGAACGACTCGGCAGACTCGGCGCTCTGCCGGGCAATTTCGGCCAGTTCGGCGGCGCTGGGGTGCGGATTCATCACGCAGTCGCCATACACCAGCACCTGGTCCGGGAACAGCATGAAGAACACCGACGACACCAGGCTTGCACCCGGTGCGGTCTTGATCAACTGCAAGGCCGGGCGGATGGTGTTGGCGGTCGAATGCACCAGGCCCGAGACCAGGCCGTCGACCTCGCCCAGGGCCAGCATCATGGTCGCGATCACCACCGGGTCTTCCAGCTGCTGCTCGGCCATCGGCGCGTTGAGGTTCTTGCTCTTGCGCAAATCGACCATCGGTTCGACGTAGCGGGCACGGATCAGGTCGGGGTCGAGCACTTCCAGATCGGGCGGCAGGGTGATGCCCTGGGCCCGTGCTACGGCTTGCACCGCTTCGGGCTTGGCCAGCAGCACGCAGCGAGCGATACCGCGTGCCTGGCACAGGGCGGCGGCTTGCACCAGCAAGGGCTCGGCGCCTTCGGGCAGGACGATGCGCTTGTTGGCCTGCTGGGCACGCTGGATCAGTTGGTAGCGGAACACCGCCGGCGACAGGCGCAGTTCGCGCGGCGTGCCGCAGCGCTGGTGCAGCCAGGCGGCATCGAGCTGGCTGGCGACGAAGTCGGTGATGAACTCGGCGCGCTCGCGGTCGTCCACCGGGATCTCGCGGTTCAGCGAGTTGAGCTGATTGGCGGTGTCATAGGAGCCGGTGCTGACCGACAGGATCGGCAGGCCGGCCTGCAGTGCGCCGCGGCATAGCTCCAGGATGCGTGGGTCGGGCTTGCTGTCGCTGGTCAGCAAAAGGCCGGCCAGGGGCACGCCATTGATCGCCGCCAGGCTCACGGCGAGGATGATGTCGTCGCGATCGCCCGGCGTCACCACCAGGGTGCCCGAGGTTAGCAGCGGCACGGTGTTGGCCACGGTGCGGGCACAGATGATGATCTTGTTCATGCGCCGCTGGTCGTAGTCACCGGCGTTGAGCACCTGGGCGCCGAGCAGCTCGGCGACGTCGCGGGTGCGCGGTGCATTGAGGTCGGGCTGATAGGGAATACAGCCGAGCAGGCGGAAATCGTTGCCGCGCAACAGCGGCGAGTGCTCGCGCAGCCGCGTGGCGAAGTCGGCCATGCTTTCATCGGTGCGCACCTTGTTGAGGATCACCCCGAGCACCTTCGGGTCGCGCGGGCCACCGTACAACTGGGCCTGCAGTTCGACGCGCCCGGACAGCTCGCTGAGCACCTCGTTCTCGGGCGCCGACACCAGGATCACCTCGGCATCCAGGCTCTTGGCCAGGTGCAGGTTGACCCGGGCCGCGTAGCTGGCGTGGCGGGTCGGAACCATGCCTTCGACCACAACCACGTCCTTGCCCACGCACGCTTGCTGGTAAAGGCGGATGATTTCTTCGAGCAGTTCGTCCAGTTGGCCGTCCCCCAGCATGCGCTCCACATGGCCAAGGCTCAGTGGCAGGGGCGGCTTGATGCCATGGGTGCGGGCAACCAGCTCGGTGGAGCGCTCCGGGCCGGTGTCGCCGGGGTGTGGCTGGGCGATCGGCTTGAAGAAGCCGACCTTGAGCCCGGCGCGCTCCAGGGTGCGGATCAGGCCCAGGCTGATGGAGGTGAGACCGACACCGAAGTCGGTCGGCGCAATGAAAAAAGTCTGCATGCGTGCTTCTCGAAATAAGCGGTGCAAGGAAATCAACGGCCAAGGGTATCGCTAACCGCACCCTGGGCGCACCAGCCACAGTGGAATACCTGGCCGATGCGGCGTTCGCGCTCGCTGGGCTCGAGCACCCAGGGCCGCGCTTGCCAGGGCGGCTGGTGACGCACGTGCTGGGTGTGGCCGCAGGACAGGTCGACCACCCAGTGGCCTTCCTCGTCCTGATGGAAGCCGGTGATCAGACTGACGGGCCTCCCTTCGTCCATGGTCGGTTCGCAATCGGACGATGCCTTGGTTACACTTCCCCGCTCTACATTCTTTTGCAAAAGGTCCTGCCCCATGCTGATCGCCGCCAACAAGGCTGTCTCCATCGACTATACCCTGACCAACGACGCCGGTGAGACCATCGACAGCTCTGCCGGCGGTGCGCCGCTGGTTTACCTGCACGGTGCCGGCAACATCATCCCGGGCCTGGAAAAAGCCCTGGAAGGCAAGCAGGCCGGTGACGAGCTGACCGTTGCCATCGAACCCGAAGAAGCCTACGGCGAATACTCGGCTGAACTGGTCAGCACCCTGAGCAGCAGCCTGTTCGAAGGCGTGGATCAACTGGAAGTCGGCATGCAGTTCCACGCTTCGGCGCCGGACGGCCAGATGCAGATCGTCACCATCCGCGACATCGACGGCGACGACGTGACCGTCGACGGCAACCACCCGCTGGCCGGCCAGCGCCTGAACTTCCAGGTCAAGGTTGTTGACGTGCGTGACGCCAGCGAAGAAGAAATCGCTCACCGCCACATCCACGGTGAAGGTGGCCATCACCACTGATTTTCTGCGCTAAGCTCAGAGAGTCGCCAGGCGCTCGGGCAAGCCGGACATCCTCAGGGAGTGGACGGTTTGGCTGCGCGCCTTTTTAGTGGGCGCAATTCGCCCCCAGCGACAACCGGGAACCTGAGAGGGGATCAACATGAGTGTATTTCACGACCTGACGTTGAAGGCGCTGAACGGCGAAGACCTGCCCCTTGCCCCATTCAAGGGCCAGGTGGTGCTGGTGGTCAATGTCGCCTCCAAGTGTGGTCTCACGCCGCAATACGCGTCGCTGGAGAAACTCCAGCAGCAGTTCAAGGGCAAGGGTTTCAACGTGCTGGGGCTGCCGTGCAACCAGTTTGCCGGCCAGGAGCCAGGCAGCGCGGATGAGATCCAGGCGTTCTGCAGCCGCAACTATGGCGTGAGCTTCCCGTTGAGCGAGAAGCTCGACGTCAACGGCTCCGAGCGGCATGCCCTGTACCGGCTGCTGGCCGGCGAGGGCGCCGAGTTTCCTGGTGATATCACCTGGAACTTCGAGAAGTTCCTGGTGGGCAAGGATGGTCGCGTGCTGGCGCGTTTCGCGCCACGTACCGCGCCGGACGATCCGACCGTGGTGCAGGCGATCGAGAAGGCCTTGGCCTGACTTGCAGCCTGTGGGAGCGGCTTTAGCCGCGAAGCAGGCAACGCGGTGCTGGGCACCGGCTATGCCGGTGTTCGGTGCTAAAGCCGCTCCCACAGGTTCGCGCGAATCAGCAAGCGCTGTGCAGTTCTGTGAGATCTCAGCCTGCCCCGCGCTCATCTGGGATACCTGCCAATCACCCCGATCAATAATGCTGTGCCCACCTACCCGCTACCCCTAAGCTCAGGCGCATTTCCTCACCCGTCGGGAGCGCCGCATGTCCAGCAACCCTCTGTTCCAGCCTTTCACCCTTGGCACCCTCGACTTGCCGACCCGCGTGGTCATGGCACCGATGACCCGTACCTTCTGCCCCGGTGGCGTACCCCATGATGGCGTGGTCGAGTACTACCGCCGCCGTGCTGCTGCCGGTGTCGGCCTGATCATCACCGAAGGCACCACGGTTGGTCATAAGGCCGCCAACGGCTATCCCAACGTTCCACGCTTCTACGGCGAAGATGCGCTGGTCGGCTGGAAACGCGTGGTCGAAGCCGTGCATGCCGAAGGCGGGCGGATCGTGCCGCAGCTGTGGCATGTGGGCAGTGTGCGCCGGCTGGGCACCGAGCCGGATGCCAGCGTGCCGGGCCATGGCCCGAGCGGCAAGGACAAGGACGGCAAGGTCGTGGTCCATGGCATGAGCCATGACGACATCCGCGAGGTGATTGCCGCCTTCGCCCAGGCTGCCCGTGATGCCCAGGCCATCGGCATGGACGGTGTCGAGATCCACGGCGCCCATGGTTATCTGATCGATCAGTTCTTCTGGGAAGCCAGCAACCGCCGCGATGACGAATATGGCGGTGACCTGGCCGGGCGCTCACGCTTTGCCATCGAACTGATCCAGGCCGTGCGAGCCGCGGTGGGGCCGGACTTCCCGATCATCTTCCGCTTCTCCCAGTGGAAGCAGCAGGACTACAGCGCGCGCCTGGTGCAAACCCCAGAGGCCCTGGCGGCGTTCCTCAAGCCTCTGTCCGAGGCGGGTGTGGATATCTTCCATTGTTCTACCCGGCGTTTCTGGGAGCCGGAGTTCGACGGCAGCGAGCTGAACCTGGCTGGCTGGACCCGCCAGCTCACCGGCAAACCGACCATCACCGTGGGCAGTGTCGGCCTGGACGGCGAGTTCCTGCAGTTCATGGTCGATACCGACAAGGTGGCCAAACCGGCCAGCCTGGAAGGGCTGCTGCGCAGGTTGCAGGCCGAGGAGTTCGACCTGGTGGCCGTGGGCCGCGCCCTGCTGGTAGATGCGCAGTGGGCGCAGAAAGTGCGTGACGGGCGTGAGGCTGACGTGCTGCCGTTCAGCCGCGAGGCGCTGACGACCCTGGCTTGATCGCCACGGCATGGGCTGGCGCCTGCTCGCTCGCATGCGCGCCAGCACGGCAGGCGTCGCGCAGGTACCCTTCGAACTGCTCGACGATCGCCGGCCAGCCCTGGCGGCTGGCATGCTGGCGGGCGTTGAGGCGCACCCTGCGCAAGGTTTCGTTTTCTTCCAGCAGCCAGCAGGCGGCGTCGATGAACGCTGCCTGGTCACCTGGCATGGCCAGGGCGCCGCTGTGGCCATGGCGGATGTGCTGGGCGGCGGCGGCCTCATCGTAGGCAACCACCGCCAACCCCGAGGCCATCGCCTCGAGCACCACGTTGCCAAAGGTCTCGGTCAGGCTCGGGAACAGGAACAGATCGCCGCTGGCGTAATGTTCGGCCAGCTGTTCGCCACGTTGCGCACCGCAGAACAGGGCATCTGGCAACTGCTGTTCAAGGCTGGCGCGCTGCGGACCGTCACCCACCATGATCAGGCGCAGCCGGCGCTGTGGATAACGTGCTTGCAGGGTGTCCAGGGCAGGGCGCAGCAGGGCGAGGTTCTTTTCCGCAGCCAGGCGCCCGACATGCACCACGGCAATGTCATCGGCCGCCAACCCCCACTGCTCACGCAGGGCCTGGCTGCGCCGCGCCGGGTTGAACAGGCAGGCATCGACACCCCGGGCCATCAGACCGAGGTTTTCGAAGCCGCGTCGCTCCAGGGCCAGGCGCTGGCTGGCGCTGGGTACCAGGGTGATCGCGGTGCGCCGGTGGAACCAGCGCAGGTAGTGGGTGAGCAGCCGCGTCAGCAGGCCCAGGCCGTACTGGCCCGAGTACTGTGGGAAGTTGGTATGAAAACCACTGACCACCGAAATACCCAGGCGCCGGGCCGCGCGCAGGGCGCTCAGGCCCAGCGGGCCCTCGGTGGCGATGTACAGCACGTCCGGACGCTGGCGGCGCCAGCGCCGCAGCAGCTTGTGCATCGACACTTCGCCCCACTGCAGCCCGGGGTAGCCCGGCAACGGCCAGCCTCGGCACAGCAGCAGTTCACCCTCCGTATCCGGCACGCTGTCGCCCGCCTGGCGCGGGCGGATCACCTCTACCTGATGGCCCCGCTGGCGCAGCCCGGCATCGAGGCGGCCAAGGGTATTGGCCACGCCGTTGATCTCCGGTGGGAAGGTTTCGCTGACCAGGGTGATGCGCAGGGACGGTGTATTCATGTGCAAAAGTGTCCGCCGCACCCGTTGCGGGTATGTGACGGCTTTGTGACGTCTGGATGACGCCTGATTTTCGGCGCCTCGCACTGATGAATTATTGCCATCAGCCGCTCAAGAATCCTTGGGGCGCAGCCGATGAAGATGCATTCGACTATGGTGTGCGCTCCGGGAGAGCGGTGATGTTCAACAGCAAACTGAAGCAAGAAATCCAGCAGCTGCGTGAAGAGCTGATGTCCATCGAACAGGTCAAGAACAGCCTCGACAGCGAAATGCTGGTACTCCAGCTCGACCCCCAGGGGCGCATCGAGACGGTCAACGGCAATTTCGAGACCGAGATGCTCTACCGCGCCGAGCAACTGATCGGGCGCAACATCGAAGAAATCGTGCCGGCCCACGTCAAGAAGCTCGATTTCTACCAGCGCATGAAAACCGCAATCACCCGTGGCGAGCATCTGAACGGCGCATTCCGCCTGCTGCGCGGCAACGGTGAAGAAGCCTGGCTGCGCTCGATCCTGCAGCCGGTGAAGAACAGTGGCGGGCAGATCAAGTACTTCACCCTGCATTCCAGCGACCTGACCCGCACCATCGAAACGTCGCGTGAACATGAAAGCCTGATCAAGGCGTTGATGCGCTCCACCGCCGTGATCGAATTCAACCTCGATGGCCAGGTGCTGACCGCCAACGACCGGTTCCTGCAGGGCATGGGTTACAGCCTGGAGCAAGTGCGTGGCAAGCATCACCGCATGTTCTGCGATCCGGAAGAGGCAAACTCGCCGGAGTACAAGGCATTCTGGGAAAAGTTGCGTCGCGGCGAATTCGTTGCCGAGCGTTTCAAGCGCGTCGACGCCCATGGCCGCACGGTGTGGCTGGAGGCCTCGTACAACCCGATCATCGACGCCCACGACGTGCTCTACAAAGTGGTCAAGTTCGCCACGGTGATCACCGACCAGGTCAACCAGGAGCTGGCGGTGGCCCAGGCTGCGGACATCGCCTACAACACCTCGCTGGAAACCGACAGCTGCGCGCGCAAGGCCACCGACGTGGTTACCCAGACTGTGGACGTGATGCGCGGGCTGGAAGGCTCGATGCAGGATGCCGCCGACGGCATCCAGGCGCTGGACAAGCAGTCCAAGGTGATTGGCGCGATCATCAAGACCATCAGCGACATCGCCGGCCAGACCAACCTGCTGGCGCTCAACGCGGCCATTGAGGCCGCCCGCGCTGGCGAGCAAGGCCGTGGCTTTGCGGTGGTCGCCGACGAAGTGCGCCAGCTGGCTTCGCGTACCAGCAGCGCCACCGAAGAAATCGCCAAGGTGGTGCAGCAGAACGAGCAACTGGCCCAGGCGGCGGTGGACATCATCGACACCAGCAAGCGCCAGGCCGAACAGGGCCTGGCCCTGGCAGCCGATACCGGCGGGGTGATCGTGGAGATCCAGGAAGGCGCGAAGAAGGTGGTGGATGCGGTGGGGCAGTTTTCCAGCCAGTTGAGTCACTGATCCATTCGCATGACCTGCGCTGGCCTCATCGCCGGCAAGCCCGCGCCCACATGGATCGCGTCGTACCTGTGGGAGCCGGCTTGCCGGCGATGAGGCCATTGCAAGCAACACAAGACAGTTATGCCCTCACGCGCTTAATTGCGCTCGCGCACCCAGAACAACGTAGCCCCGGCCACCGCCGCCGGCATCATCACCACGTTGACCCCAGGGATCATCAGCGCCAGGTAGGTGATGCCGCCAAAGCCCAGCGACTGCCAGCGCTTCTGGCGCAGCCAGGCCAGCATGTCCTGCCAGCTCATCTTGTTGTTGTCCGCCGGGTAGTCGATGTACTGGATGGCCATCATCCACACGCCGAACACCAGCCACAGCGGCGCGGCGACCACGTTGATCACCGGGATGAACGACAGGATGAACAGGCCGATGGCGCGCGGCAGGAAGTAACCGAGCTTGCGCATTTCACGGCCGAAGGTACGTGGCACCATCGCCACCAGCTCGCCCCAGCTGAACGCCGGGAAGTTGTCCTGGCCGCGCACCACCACTTCGACTTTCTCGGCGAGGAAGCCATTGAACGGCGCGGCGATGACGTTGGCCAACATGGTGAAGGTGAAGAACACCATCAACAACACCAGGGCAACGAACAGCGGCCAGAGAATGTAGGAAAGAAAGCTCAGCCAGTCGGGCAGGCTGGGCATCAGCGCATCGACCCACAGGCTGAACTCGTGGCCGGCGAACCAGATCAGCCCGCCGAACAGCAGCAGGTTGACCGCCAGGGGCAACAGCACGAACAGCCGCAGGCTCGGGCTGAGGATCAGTTTCAGGCCTTCGCGCAGGTATTGCGGGCCAGAAAGGACGGGGGCTTGCATCGGAACGCTCCGCAGAAGGAAAACGCGCTGACCTTACCGAGTTTGCCGTTTCGACGAAAGGCGCCCGCTGCCTGCGAAACGGTCTGTAACAAAGCGTATGGACAATCCCTATCGGTTTTCTCCTTGGATAGAGACTCTCTATAAGGTGGATTGTCGAAGGATATTTCCTTAATCTCTGCGGCCTCGCTACAGTGCGCTCAACTTTTCGTTTTTGGGCCGACGCGTTGTAGCACTTCCCCAAGTGCTGCGTGGGTCCCTTTTAATTCCAGCTGGCACAGCCGGCATCCCGATGCCGGCCCGCTGCGGCCCGCTCGACAGGAGTTCGACATGTCTGAAGTACGTCATTCGCGCGTCATCATTCTGGGTTCCGGCCCTGCCGGTTACAGCGCCGCGGTATATGCCGCCCGCGCCAACCTCAAGCCGCTGCTGATCACCGGCATGCAGGCCGGCGGCCAGCTGACCACCACCACCGAAGTCGACAACTGGCCGGGCGACCCCCACGGCCTGACCGGCCCGGCCCTGATGCAGCGCATGCAGGAACACGCCGAGCGCTTCGAGACCGAGATCGTCTTCGACCACATCAATGCCGTCGACCTGGCCAACAAGCCGTTCACCCTGCGTGGCGACAGCGGCACCTACACCTGTGACGCACTGATCGTCGCCACCGGTGCCAGCGCTCGCTACCTGGGCCTGCCGTCGGAAGAAACCTTCATGGGCAAAGGTGTTTCGGCCTGCGCTACCTGCGACGGTTTCTTCTACCGCAACAAGCCGGTTGCCGTGGTCGGTGGCGGCAACACTGCCGTGGAAGAGGCGCTGTACCTGGCCAACATCGCCAGCAAGGTCACCCTGGTGCACCGCCGCGATACCTTCCGTGCCGAGAAGATCCTGATCGACAAGCTGCACGCCCGCGTGGCCGAAGGCAAGATCGAGCTCAAGCTCAATGCCACCCTGGACGAAGTACTGGGCGACAACATGGGCGTGACCGGTGCGCGTCTGAAGAACAACGACGGCAGCTTTGACGAGATCAAGGTCGACGGCGTGTTCATCGCCATTGGCCACACCCCGAACACCTCGCTGTTCGAAGGCCAGCTGACCCTCAAGGACGGCTACCTGGTGGTGCACGGCGGCCGTGAAGGCAACGCCACCGCCACCAACGTCGAAGGCGTGTTCGCCGCCGGCGACGTGGCCGACCACGTCTACCGCCAGGCCATCACCTCGGCCGGTGCCGGTTGCATGGCTGCACTGGATGTCGAGCGCTACCTGGACGGCCTGGCTAACGCCTAGTCCTGGTCAAACCATCGCGGGGGCGGGGCACGCACCCCACCCACACGAGCGAGGGGGTGCCAGCGCCCAGAA